>CAZDND010000045.1:0-12344 GCA_964506825.1 uncultured Syntrophothermus sp. | reverse complement strand
GCCGTAGTAGCAATGATTGATACCCCCCCTTTGGAGCGGAATGCACCCTCGACAAAGTCCAGCTGCCCCCCGGGATGAGTATATTGCCTCCAACCCATCGACTCCGAACATATTTGCCCGGTCAAATCTATTTCCAGGCAGGCGTTAATCGAAACCAGGTTATCATTCTGACCTATAATACAAGGATCATTGACGAAATTAACCGGATGGAATTCCACACCGGGGTTATCGTCAATCCAGTCGTATAGCTTCTGGCTGCCCATGGCAAAGGTGAAGATCGATTTATACGGCATGTAATTTTTACGCCGGTTGGTAATAATACCAGCTGTCGCCAGTTCACTCATGGTGTCGCAGGCCATTTCCGAATGGATCCCCAGATCCTCGACCCCCATGTCCAAAAAGACTTTGGCCACCGCATTGGGTATGCCGCCAATTCCCAGCTGGATTGTGGACCCGTCTTTAACGAATTCGGCACAATAGTTGCCGATTATCATTTCTACATCCGAGATAGGCTTTTCCGGCAAGCTGGCCAATTCCTGATCCTGCTCGATGATGGCATCAACTTCCGAGATATGAATATAGTTAAGACCTCGACTTCTGGGCACCCGGTTGTTGACCTGCACCAGAACCGCGTAACGGTCGTCGCCTTCCCGGCGCCGGCGCGCGGCATTATGGATGGTATCCAGGGTTCCATCCGCTCCCAAGCCCATGCAAAAATAGCCGTGTTTGTCCATGGGAGTCACAAGGGTCATCGGCACATGCATGGGGCGAACCGAAGGATCAGTGTATACCCGGGGCATTTCCCAAAAGCGGTTGGGAGTCAAGGTAAAATCACCGCTGACCACCTTATCCCGATTGGCAACCGGATAACCGCAATCGATTTTGATATTGGAGTCCCGGTTTTGATTTCTCCACTTGATCTGGGGGTATAGGTCCACCACCGTGTTGATGGTGACATCCCGGACCTCGCCTTCCCTTTCCAACAAGGCATTTACCAATGCCACAGGAATGGGAACCGCAATTCCGACCCACACCTCGGTGCCGTCCTTAACGAATTTGACTGCTTCCTGGGGACTGGTCAATTTGCTTTTATACATTTCCAAATAATCCATTATTTCACCCCTGCAAATAATATTGGATCCATCGTGAATGATGCTGCGATCAACTAACATGAAGGTTATCATGTGCCTTAATAGATGTAAATGCATGTACTGTAGCCGAAGGACGTCCATTCTCTATATCAGTCAGCAATGCCCTGGATTGCTGGCAAGGAACTCCAGCCCCAGGTATCTGCAATGCACCTATGGACTCATATTTTCCTTCATTCCAGCATAAAAAGCCCCTTATCTCTGGAGCTTTTTATCTTGTGGACTAAAATCTTCCTGGTTTTCAGTCCAAGGCTTTGATAAGATTGGCCATTTCTATAGCAGTTATGGCGGCATCGAACCCCTTATTGCCCGCCTTGGTGCCGGCTCTCTCAATAGCCTGTTCGATAGTATCAGCGGTGATCACCCCGAAGATGACCGGTTTACCAGAATTCAAGCCTACCTGGGCTACTCCTTTGGTCACTTCTGCGGAAATGAAATCAAAATGCGGAGTAGCCCCGCGAATGACTGCTCCCAGGCAGATGACGGCGTCATAATCTTTTTGGGCCATTTTCTGAGCCACCAAAGGCATTTCGAATGCTCCCGGAGCCCAGGCAATTTCGATATCTTCCACCTCTACCCCATGGCGAACCAGAGCATCCATAGCTCCTCCCATCAGCTTCTGAGTGATGAACTCATTGAACCTGGCCACAACCAACCCAAACTTGAGGCCTTCTCCCAACAGCTTGCCTTCATATACTTTCGTCATTAGTAACGCCCTCCCTTTATCTGGAATGATGAATCTACTGTGGTCATTCGCCGGCAATCCGTTTCATGGAAAAATATCTAGACGGATGCCAACAAGTGTCCCATCTTGTCTTTCTTGGTCTTCAAATAGCGCTCGTTTTCTTTGAGGGCCGGGATCTCGATGGATACCCTTTCCACAACCTCCAGGCCATACCCTTCCAGTCCCTTAATCTTACGAGGATTGTTGGTCATCAGCCGCATCTTGCGGACCCCGATGTCGGCCAGAATCTGAGCTCCAATGCCATAGTCCCTCAAATCCGCCGGGAAACCGAGATCCTCATTGGCTTCCACCGTATCCCGGCCTTCGTCCTGCAGCTGGTAGGCACGAATCTTATTGAGCAGGCCAATGCCTCTGCCTTCCTGGCGCATGTAAAGCACTACCCCTTTTCCCTCTTCCTCTATCATGCTGAGGGCGCTGGCCAATTGGTCGCCACAGTCACAACGGAGCGATCCAAACACATCCCCGGTCAAACACTCGGAATGGACTCTGACCAGCAGCGCTTCATCTTCTTTGATCTCCCCTTTGACCAAAGCGATGTGTTCCTTACCGTCCAGCAGTGATTGGTATCCGATGGCCGTAAAATCACCGAACCGGGTGGGCAGCTTAACCTCGGCTACCCTTTTGATAAGCTTTTCATTACGCCGACGATATTCGATCAAAGCAGCAATGGTAATTATTTTAAGCCCATGTAACGCCGCAAACTCCACCAATTCAGGTACCCGTGCCATGGTTCCGTCGTCGCTCATAATTTCGCAGATCACCCCAGCAGGATAGAAGCCCGCCAACCGTGCCAAATCCACTGAAGCCTCGGTATGTCCAGCCCGCCGCAAGACTCCGCCCTCTTTATACCGCAGAGGGAATATGTGTCCGGGCCGGCGGAAATGAGAAGGTTCGGCTTTGGAGTCAAGTATGGCCGATATGGTCAGGGCCCTTTCATGGGCTGATATCCCGGTCCCAGTATCCTTGTGGTCTACTGATACCGTAAAGGCCGTCTCATGGTTGTCAGTGTTATACCTGACCATCTGGGTAATAGCCAGTTCATCCAACCGCTCCCCGGCAATCGGCATGCACACCAGGCCCCGGGCATGGGTAACCATAAAATTAATTGCCTGGGGGGTGACCTTTTCAGCAGCCATAATGAGGTCCCCTTCATTTTCACGGTCCTCATCATCCACCACAATTACCATTTTACCCTGGCGAATATCTTCGATCGCCTCGGCTATGGTGTTAAACATATTAATTCCTCCTCGTCTTTTCCGATTAATCCAAGAATCCCTGCTGCTGCAGGAAATCCATATCCAGCCTTTCGCCGGGTAATCTTTTTCCCGGCGTTTTCAGCAGCCTTTCCACATATTTACCAATAATGTCAGTCTCCAGGTTAACCAGAGCTCCAGGCTTCTTCCAGCCTAAAGTGGTCATTCCCGCCGTATGGGGTATCAATGAAACCGAAAATCGATCAGCCCCGACATCGACCACCGTCAGGCTGATTCCATCGATCGCCACCGAGCCTTTGGGAAGGATGTACCTGAGCAGATCTCCTGAACAGCTGATCCATGTTACCATGGCTATGTCCACTTTCTGCTGTTCGGTTATCCGCCCCACTCCATCCACATGCCCCAGAACCATATGCCCCCCCATGCGATCCCCCAGCCTCAAAGCTCTTTCAAGATTTACCCTGTCTCCGGGCCGCAGGCTTTCAAGGCTGGTTTTTTTGAGGGTTTCAAGCATTACATCCGCGGTAAATCGCGACCGGTTGAAGTCCACCACTGTAAGACACACTCCATTGACCGCAATGCTATCACCTAATTTAACGTCTGCCAACACCAGTTCAGCCTCGATATCCAGCTGGCACGACTGTCCTCCCCGGCGAACATCTTTGACCTTCCCTGATTCTTCAACAATCCCGGTAAAAATCTCTACCACCCCGTTCAACTGCCAACTTCAGTATCAATACATCCCTCAATCAACAAATCGCTATCAAAACTGCTGATCTTCACACTGCGCAATTCGATGGCCTGGGCCATCAGCTCCGCACCCTTCCCAGCCACCGCCGGCACAGCTTGGGTGCCCCCGCAAATCCGAGGAGCAACGAACCAATATACTCGGTCTACCAATCGTTTTTCCAAGGCATAGGCGTTGATCTGTCCCCCGGCTTCAATCATCACACTCATCATTCCTCGGGCCGCAGCATCATGCAGAACATCCTCCAAGGGAAGCAGATCTGGATCATCTCCCCTAAAAACCACTTCAGCCCCTAAAGCCACCAACTCCGCCGCCTTCACCGGGTCTGACCCACGGGAAGTGTAGATTATGGTCGGCTGCTCCCGGGCAGTCCTTAATATCTGGCAGTCCCGCGGGATATCCAACCTGCCATCAATGATGAGACGAACCGGATGATGACAATCCTGATCAGGCAGGCGGGTGTTCAGCTGCGGGTCGTCCTTTAAAACCGTTCCTATACCAACTAAAATCCCATCATAGATGTTCCTGAGGTGATGAACAAAAAGCCTCGATTTTTCGTTGGTTATCCACTTGGAATCCCCGGTGCGGGTGGCGATCCTGCCGTCCAGAGTAGTGGCTGTCTTCAATACCACGAAAGGGACCCCTTTGGTAATAAACTTGAAAAAACATTCATTCATCTCCCGGGCTGCCTGCTCCTGGAGGCCGACCCTCACCTCGATACCAGCCTCTTTCAGCCTGGCCATCCCTTCCCCGGCCACTCTAGGGTTGGGATCCAGCACCGCAATCTCAACCTTCTTGATTCCGGCAGCGATTACCGCCTCGGTGCAGGGCGGAGTGCGTCCGAAATGGTTGCAAGGTTCGAGGGTCACATATAAGGTCGCGCCCCGGGCTCGGTCTCCAGCCTGGCGAAGAGCCACGACCTCCGCATGAGGAAGGCCGGCCCTGAGATGGCATCCTTCCCCAATAATCTCCCCATCTTTTTCTATTACTGCGCCCACCAGAGGATTCGGACTGGTCCGGCCCCTGGCCATTGACGCCAAATCCAGGGCTCTTTGCATGAGTTCGGCTGCTTGCCGCATGATAATCATCCCCTAAAAATATAAAAAAGCCCCGTTCGGGACTTGCGAGCAAAAGAAGCTACAGGCATGGCCGATACCGGCAACCTGCATAATGCCTCCTTCTCCCATCCAGACTTTAACTGTCGGTCCCGGAGTTTCACCGGATCGTGCCTTGCGGCTTGCGGACTGTAACCGCCGATAGGGAATTTCACCCATCCCCGAAGGAAGTAACCTATTCAACTGAGCATATAATATCACTATACCCTTACCAAGGTCAATTGGTATCGTGTTCCCAGGGCATTCCCGGAGGGTGCGCCCGTCAATCCCGATTATATATCTGCCTGGTCAGGGATTTCAGTTTCCGGACCGCCAATGCCGGATCCGGGGACTTGAAAATATATGAACCGGCGACCAGAATATCAGCTCCCGCCTGAACCACTTCGGCTCCGGTCGACTCGTTGATACCTCCGTCTACCTGAATCCTGCCTCTGGCACCGCTGTCCCTCAGCATATCCCGCAGCCGCCTAATTTTGTCCGTAGCCTGCGGAATGAAGGGCTGGGCTGCAAACCCCGGATTAACACTCATAATCAGGACCAGATCCAGTTCTGTCAGAATCTCACTCAGCACCGTCAATGGGGTAGCCGGATTAAGCGCTATCCCGCATTGCAGTCCCTGATCCTTGATCAAATGGATTACCCGGTGAAGATGTACTGCTGATTCCGCATGAATGGTGATCAGATCTGCTCCGGCCGCGGCGAAGGGTTGAATCAGATGCTGGGGATTCTCGGTCATCAAGTGGACATCGAAGAATAATTTGGTATGCGGTCTCAAGCTGGCGATGACCTGAGGGCCAATGGTTAGATTAGGCACAAAATGACCGTCCATCACATCTATGTGCAACATATCCGCCCCGGCTTGCTCTACTTTGAGAACGTCATCAGCCAGGTGGGCAAAGTCGGCTGATAGAATTGACGGCGCCACCAGACTCATCAATAACACCTCTCTTTTTCCATAACCTCATCCAGGCAGGTCAAATAGCTTTGGTATCGGCTCTTGAGGATATCTCCTGATTGAACTGCATCCTTGACCCGGCAATCTTTCTCCCCGACATGGATGCAGTCGGCAAAACGGCAATCTTTGGAGGGCATATCGAATTCGGGAAAGAGCTCCCTCAGATCCAGTTTGCTCATCTTTGGTAAATCGAGGACCCCAAAACCGGGAGTGTCTGCCAGCCATCCGCCTGTGGGAAGCGGAAATAATTCCACATGCCTGGTAGTGTGCTTGCCCCTGCCCAGTTTTTTGCTGATGGCTCCGGTCTTCATTTTCCGACCTGGGACCAACAAGTTCAGCAAACTGGTTTTCCCGACTCCCGAAGGGCCCGCGATGACCGTAATCTTGCCGCTCATCGCGGCAGTCAATGTGTCTATGCCGATATTTTGCTTGGAAGAGGTCAAGAGCACCGGATATCCTATGCGGGCATAGTAATCCCTGACTATATCCGCCGTCTCATTCACCTGGAGATCGCATTTGTTCAAGACGATTACCGACTGCAGACCCGCATCCTCAGCCATGATCAAAAGACGGTCCAGCAGTTGCAGATTGGTTTCCGGATCGCGAAAACTCATCACCAACAAAACCTGATTTACATTGGCGATATTGGGGCGGGCCAATTCTACCGTCCGGGGAAAGACCTCCTCAATTATACCGGAATCATGTGAGGTCAATGTCAGCCTAACCCGGTCCCCGGCCAAAATAGCTCCGTCCTTGACTTTACCGCGCAATTTGCACTCCAAAATCCTGGTATCGCTCTGCACGTAATAAAAGCCGCTATATCTCTTTACCACCAATCCTTGGCATTCGGGGGTTTCGGGAGCGCCGGTCATTTGATCAGCTGCCTTTCTGCCTCGATGCCATTTACAATGAAGTAGACCGTCCCCTCACCGTAATACTCTACTTGCCGGGAGAAGGTATACCCTCCCGGATGGGAATTGTTATAGATTTCCCGGCGTCCCCGAGAGTCAACCAAAACAACTGACAGTTGAGCCGATTCCTCGTCACCAGGCAGGGTGAACCTTATGTCCTTGGTTTTCGGCAGCGGACCCGGGCCTTTGCTTACTACCAGATTTACAGAATCACCTCGCTTGACCGTCTTGCCTGCCAGGGGGCTCTGGGTTATTATCTGCCCCGCAAAGAATTTTTCGTTTTCCTGGGGATCGCTGGCTGCCAGCACCAACCCGTTCGCTTTGAGCTTAGCCTTCGCCTCATCCAGATTCATCCCCACCAAACCAGGCATATTGATATCTCCGGCCTCGACTTTTTCGCCGCAGACCGTTATGTTGACAGCATCCCCCACCTGTGCCTTCTCTCCTCTTTCCGGGCTTTGGGACAGGACAATACCTACAGAAACCGAGGGATCATAGACCTGGCTGACGGTTCCCAGGACCAGTCCTTCGCTCTCAATTATCAGAGTGGCATCCTGGAGAGTTTTTCCAACGGCATTAGGGATAATCACCGATTCCCCGCCCAGACTCAGCACCACTTCTATTTCCCGTCCTTCCTTTACATTGCGAGCTGCTTCGGGAAATTGGGATATGATATGGTCCTTCTCCACCTCCGAATGAATGCGGTTGACAACCTTCATCTCCAGATTATATTCGGCCAGGACTTCGGCCCCCTCCTTGAATGACATACCTACAATACTGGGCACATCCACTTCCTGGCCAAACCAGTTGCCTTGCAGGCTAAAAAGGATGCCAGCAATCAGACCAAACGCCACAACAGCCGTTATAACCAGACCCATGGGCCGCATCTTTTTCTGACGGCCTGGGGACGGTACGGTATCGTTCCCCAGCGAGGGCATGACTATGGTCTGATCCGACATGGTTTTCTTGTTGCGGAAAGGTTTTTTAATCCTGCCGCTAACGGATTCCAATAGAGCTTGATTCATTTCCTGGCAGCTCTGATAACGGAATGCTGGCTTTTTCTCCATGGCGGTCATAATCACCGCTTCCAGAGCCTTGGGCACCTCTGGATTGACAATGCTGGGTGCTATCGGCATCTCATGAATGTGTTTCAGCGCCACAGTGACAGGGCTTTCCGCATCGAAGGGCACCTTTCCAGTTACCATTTCATAAATAACGCAGCCCAAAGAATAAATGTCCGATGCCGCGCTTACCGGTTCTCCCCGTGCTTGTTCCGGAGAAACATAATGAACCGATCCAACCATATTGCCGCTGTAAGTAATCGTAGCCGACGCCGCTGCCCGGGCAATGCCAAAATCGGCTACCTTGATGGTGCCATTGTCGGCAAACATTATGTTGTGCGGTTTGATATCGCGGTGGATCAGGCCTTTTTCATGGGCATGGCCCAAGCCTTCGCAGATCATGGATGCTATTTTTACGGTTTCTGCAGCCGACAACGGACCTTTTTGTTTGATATAATCCTTGAGATTCATCCCATCTATATATTCCATGACAATAAAGTTGGTGCCGTGATCTTCTCCAACATCAAATACATTGACGATATTAGGATGCGAAAGTCGTGCTGCCGCCTGGGCTTCACTCCGGAACTTGGCAACCAGGGTGGTGTCAGATACATATTCTTCTTTTAAGAATTTGATCGCCACGATCCTGTCCAGCAATGTACAGCGGGCCTTAAAAACCGTGGCCATCCCGCCTTCGCCAATTTTTTCCAGGATCTCATATCTATTTTGAAGCAGGGAATCCATGCTTATCCTCCTACTGTAGATCCACCAGAATCATCGTGATATTATCTTGCCCACCACGCTGCAGTGCCAAATCAGTCAGTTTGGCCAGGGCCAAATCCAAATCTGATTCATTGTTAACCATTGTCCATACCTCTTGGGGCTGAACCAAGTTGGTGAGACCATCTGTGGCCATAAATATTCGATCGTCGCCATCAACTTCCACCGCCAGCAGATCAATTTCTACCTGGGATTCGATCCCCAGAGCGCGGGTCAATATGTGGCTGTAACGGTTGGCTGCCTTTTCATTACCCTTTAGAAGGCCTTCCCTGATCATCTTCTCCGACAGAGTATGGTCATGGGTAACCTTGCGGGGACCATCTGTTCCCAGAATAAAAAGCGAACTGTCGCCAATATGGGCAACGTAAGCGGTTTTATCGCGCAGCATCAGGGCAGTGATAGTTGTTCCCATCTCAGCTAAATCCTCATGTTGACCAGACCTGTCATGGATGGCACTGTTGGCTAGTTGGATAGCGGCAGCTAAAAACCTATGGGGCTCTTCGATATCGGCGGACTCAAGCTGGCTGCGTATAGTGTCGACAGCCATTTGAGCAGCAACCTCGCCCGCCTTATGACCGCCCATGCCGTCGCAAATAACGAACAAACCGTAACTTTCGTCTAGGAAAAACCGGTCCTGGTTTTGTTTTCTGACGCAACCAATATGAGACTTGACCGCTGTTTGCATTTCTTCCCCCATTGCACCGGAATTGCTTCCAATTGGGTCCCTAATTCGTTTTATCCGAGGCAATTTCCTGCTTGCGGAACATAGTCTGCCGGTTGCGCAGTTGTCCGCAAGCCGCTTCGATATCCGTACCCATCTCTTCCCTGAGGGTTACATTTACGCCCTCGTCCTGAAGGCGATGATAAAACCCCTTAATCACCTCTTGATCCGGTCGCTGGTAATCGCATCCATCAGTTTGGTTGAAGGGGATCAGATTTATGTTGGCCAAATGGGATTTTACCATGGCCGCCAAGCGCACCGCGTCCGCAGGGTTATCGTTGATGCCTTTCAAGAGTAAATACTCAAAGGTCGCTCTGCGTCCCGTGCGGGAGGTGTAATCAGCGATCGATTCCATCAGCAGTCTGATAGGATATTTGCGATTGATGGGTATCAACCTTGACCGGACCTCGTCCGTCGTGGCATGCAGGCTTATGGCCAGGGTAATCTGCAAATCGGCTGCCGCCAGGGCTCTGATGCCGGGAATCAACCCGGCGGTGGAAATGGTTATGTGCCGCTGGCCGATACCTATGCCCCGTTCATCATTGATCATCCGGATGGCTTGCAGCACGGCTTCAAGATTGAGAAGCGGCTCCCCCATACCCATGAATACTACATTGCCAAAAACCCGTTCTTCGGGCTTTCTCTTTTCACGGGTTCTGATCTCCTTTTCGATCGCTACCAGTTGACCGACGATTTCGGAAGCCGTCAGGTCCCTTTCAAATCCGGACTGGCCCGTAGCACAAAAAGCGCACCCCAGAGGACACCCTACCTGGCTGGACAAGCAGGCGGTATATCTTCTGCCATCCTGCCTGGCCTGTGGTATGGCTACTACCTCAATTTGTTTCTTGTCGATTAGCTCCAACAGGAACTTGCGGGTCCCATCCTTAGAAATCCTCGCCCGGACTACGCGGGGAATCCCAATCACCGTTTGGGCACGCAGTTCCTCTCGCAGTGGTTTGGGCAGGTTAGCCATATCATAAAAGGAGGTGACCTGGTGTTTGTAAATCCAGTGGAAGATCTGGCTGGCCCGAAATCGCGGCAAGCCCAGTTCTATTAAGGTCTTTTCCAGCTCTTCATAACCTAATCCCAGCAATTCAATTCTGGTCATGGACTACCGCCTCCTGAGCAAACACATATACATCCCATCCAGACCATGCTGGGGAGGAAAAAATGTCATCCCTGGTCCTGTCGAAATCTCTCCTGAATAGCCAGGCAGAGCCTCCACGTCATATCCGGAGTGCCGGGATAAGAAACCTTCGATTACCTGCTCGTTTTCCTCCGGTTCAATGGTACAGGTGCTGTAGAGGATGTGGCCTCCCGGCCGCACGCGGGGGGCCAGTGTTTCCAGCATCTTGCCCTGGATCTCAGCCATGCCAGCAATGTCAGGCTCCTTCCTGCGCCATCTGATATCCGGCCGGCTCCGCAATACCCCCAATCCCGTGCAGGGAGCATCCAAAAGAGCAGAATCCGAGGCGGGCATGCGAGGAAGCTGCCCGAACAGGTCCCCCTGGCGGCCTTCTACTATGGTTACTCCGAGGCGGTTGCAGTTGATTTTCATCAGATCCAGCTTGTGCTGATGAAGCTCCAAGGCTACAATGCGTCCCCGGTTGCCCATCAGCTCAGCCAAATGAACTGATTTGCCCCCTACTCCGGCACAACAATCGTAGACCAGCGAACCGGGTTCGGGATCCAGCATCAGGGGAATCAACATAGTTGCTTCCCCCTGAATATAAAAATATCCCTGTCGATAGGAGTTGAGCCGATAAAGGGGCATGGGGAGTTTCTCAAGTATTATGCTGGTATTCTTTATCCTTCCAGGCTGAACCTCCACACCCTCCTCCCGGAGAACGTCCAATAATTCAGCAAATCCTATCTTGAGGCTGTTGACTCTGGCGGTCAGGGGAGGAGCCAGGTTGTTGAAAGCCAACAAATCCCGGGTTTTTTCAAATCCGTAGCGGTTCAGCCAGCGCACAACCATCCACTCGGGATGGGAATAAAATACCTGCAGGTATTTGACCGGGTCCTTGTCGGCATCCGGGAATTCCACCCGATCCCGATTCCTTTCCAGATTTCGCAGCAACCCATTCACCAGGTTTGCTGCTCCCTGTCCATGTTTCCGGGCCATGTCAACGGCTTCGTTGATGACGGCATAGGCTGGAACCCGTTCCAGGAATAGCAATTGGTAAATCGACACCAACAGAATAACGTAAACCCGGCTGTTCAATTTGTTCCGGCTGCGGGTCAGGAAAATATTGAGCACCCAGTCCAGGTGCTCTTTCATGCGTACGGTTCCATTTACCAACTCGGTAACCAGCCCCCGGTCCCGCTCATTCAAGGCTGAATTCTTCAGCCCCTGATCAAGGGACAGGTTAGCGTAACCTCCCTGGTAAAAAATTCTCTGCAGGACCTTGACGGCCAGTTCCCGGGCCGCCAATTCTTCTCGGTTAGCATCGGGCCTAGTCGTCACGGCCGACACCCACTATGAGCAGCAGTCTGACCAGGTTCAGCACAGAAACCAAGGCAGCTGCTACATAGGTAAGAGCGGCTGCTCCCAAGACCTTCTTCACCATAGGTATTTCCTGAGAGGAAACGTAGCCCCCGCCCTCGAGCAGCGCCACCGCTCGGCGGGAAGCATTAAATTCCACCGGAAGAGTGATCAGCTGAAAAGCTACCACTGCCGTAAAGACCGCCACCCCGATAATCGCCAGATCCCTCATGCCAAACAGCAGGCCGATCAGGATCAACGGGAAGGAAGCTGTAGAGGCGATGTTGACCACCGGGAAAATCGCATTACGGATGCCCAAGGGCGCATATCCAGAGTCATGCTGAATGGCATGACCCACCTCGTGAGCCGTCACTCCCAAGGCGGCCACCGAAGAGTTGTCATACACTGAATCCGACAGCCTTAGGATCCGGGATGTCGGGTCATAGTGATCCGTCAAGTTG
>CAZDND010000044.1:0-12421 GCA_964506825.1 uncultured Syntrophothermus sp. | reverse complement strand
GCTGGTGTTGAAGGCAAATTTAATGTTTGGGAACCCGATGAGATAAAACAAGTACTGGGTGAAGCAGAGGGGGAGCGGTTTTGCGAATTGTATGATATTACGGAACAAGGTAATTTTGAGGGCATGAACATCCCCAATCTGCTTCGAATTCATTCTGAACATTATTTTTCTGAGGATGAAAACCTGATCGAAAATAAAGCCAGACTGCTTCGAAAAAGAAACGAAAGGGAAAGGCCTCTCAAAGATGACAAAGTTTTAACTTCGTGGAATGGGCTAATGATCGCTGCCATGTCCAAAGCTTATCAGGTCTTCGGCAACCAGGAGTATCTCCAGGCAGCTCAAAACGCGCTGCGGTTTGTGCTCGGCAGCCTAAGGCGGCCTGACGGCAGGCTGTTGGCCAGATACCGCCAGGGAGAAGCTGCCTATTTGGCATATGCCGACGATTATGCTTATCTGGTATGGGGGATTCTGGAATTATATGCAGCAACCTTTAATCCGGAGTACCTGCAACTGGCCATAGAGATAAACGGCGATATGCTGAAATTATTCTGGGACAATCAGGATGGAGGATTATTTTTCTCCGGTTCCGATGCGGAAGCCGAAATTTATAAACCCAAGGAGATCTATGATGGAGCGCTTCCATCAGCAAATTCTATAGCAGTATCTAATCTGTTGCGTCTATCCCGGTTGACGGACAACCAGGGTTTGGCTGACCAAGCGGAAAAAATCATAACTGCATTTGCCGGGAAAGTGAAACAGTTCCCTGCTGGTTACTCAGCCTTATTGTCAGGGGCTATTTGGCTGCTGTGCCCTCCCCGTGAGATCGTTATCACAGGCCACCGCCAGGATCCGGTGGTTAAGGAAATGTTGACCATGGGACAGAAGCATTTTTTGCCCAACACCGTTGTAGTATCCCTTGATCCGGATGAGAATAGCCTTTGGATGCAAATCAACCCAAGTTTGGCCACCCGGTTCAATAACGATGAACAGGCAGCCGCTTTCGTTTGCCAGAACTATGCTTGTCAGGCTCCGGTTTATAATCAAGAGGCCTTGGAAGGCCTGCTGAGCGTATCGCAAAACCACGAATGGTCTGGTAAAATGTAGTCAATCAAAGTGAATGATAATATAGAAGTAAGAAATAGGGGGAGTAGTCTTTATGCCGATGTCAAAGGATGACAAATTGAATTTCGTTTTCAAGGTGGCTCTGGAGATGGCCGAAAAGGAAAAGCTGGTTTCCATCGGCGAGTTTTGGATGGCCAAATGGGATCTTTCGGAGGACGACATAAAAAGGTCCAGCAAGAATATTGCAGCTGGTATCAGCAAGTTACGGGGTCAGAAGATTGACTATTCCCTTTTGGAAATGAAGATCAAAGACGGGAAAAGGTTTGATACTGCCACAGCCCAGGCAATCATGGGCATTCTGTACTCCCGGGGCGAGTTTGTTGACGTTATTGACGCGATGGAATTTATCCCGTCGGAACTTGGCCGTTATATTCAGGACTCCAAACGTTTTTACGAGCCGATTGATAGAGTGTCCCAGTAAAGCAAGTGACGGAGGTTGACCGCATTATTCCGGCAGACCGGTTGAAGCCTTCATATGGTTGATAGGGTATAGCCTGATGGGCAGGGGGCTGGATTTGTAAAGATCAGCAGAAGATATGGCTGGGTTGAGCGGATGCACCTCGGTTGACGAATTCTGTAAAAGCCTTATTTCAGTCAGGGATGGTGACTTCTGGTGTAACTGGGGCAGAGGTCTTTCGGGGATCTCTGCTGTTTTGTTAGCAGGGGTTTCATTCTGGAATAACCATTAACGCCATGGGGGACAAACCGGATGTTGGGAGAGATATAATCCGCTATTTTGTTCTAATAGGTTCTGGTGAGATTCCAAGGAGTCGATAACACTTCCCACCCCATTTTATGAAGGTACCATGGAGGTTGTGAATGGATAAGAATACCAAAATATCTGGGCTTTCGCTTCCAGCAGCACTGAAACAAATAATCTTTCAACATATGAGCGGTAACACCCGCAAGACCGCATACAGGGATCCCCTGGTCGGCTTCGCCGCTGCTGGGGACTCCAGATTCGGAAATTTGCGTCAGGCAGCTCATCCTGGGCACCTGATGCCGGATGATTTACTTATGGGTGCTAAAACGGTGATTTCGTTTTTCTTGCCCTTTGGGGATGTTCTGATTAATACCAATCGAAGAGGTCCGAAGGTTTCCAGAGAGTGGGCCCAAGCCTACATTGATACTAACCATCTGATCGGCGAGATATGCCGGCATATGTCAGAGGAACTGGAGGTTCGTGGATATCGGTCCGCCTGGGAGACACCCACTCACAACTTTGATACCCTCAGCCTGGTGTCGGCCTGGTCTCATAAACATATCGCCTATATTTGCGGATTGGGGAGTTTTGGTCGGCATACCATGCTGATCACCGAGCAAGGTTGTGCAGGCAGGTTTGGGAGTCTGGTAACCGATGCTTGGATCGGGATTGAAGGGGAACCAAGAGAATTGTTTTTCTCGGGGTGCGAAGGATGCCAGTACTGCCAAAAAGTATGCCCGGTGTCAGCCCTTGGAGAAAATGGTTTGGACAAGGCCGCCTGTTATACATATCTCCTTGAAGTAGATCGGAGTTTCCATGATCTGCCCCTCAGCGATGCCTGCGGTAAGTGTGCCTGTGGCCCTTGCGCGATGGCAATTCCCACCCGGTCCGTCAATAAAAATCAACCTTAAGCCCGCGAGTTTAAAAACCCGATTCAACTAGATTGGTGATTGGAAAAAAATTATTTTAAGAGCTTGTTCACATTATCACAATTCCGTGATAATATACTTAAGGGTATGTCTAACTATGTCGAAAAAGTGTCAAAAAATTCTAGAAATACCGAAGTATTCGCCATTTTAAGGATCAGCCCGAAACGGAAATTATATAACCTCTGAAGTGAAAGGAATGATGAACATGGCGGTATTGGCAACCAATATGAACGACTGGCAATATCAACAAAAGCTCACTACACCAGAAGAAGCAGTAAAGATAGTAAAATCCGGTGACAGAATACGATACGGAGAGTTTATCCTGTTTCCAGAAATGCTGGATGCAGCACTGGCTAAGAGAATTGACGAATTGGTTGATGTAGAGATTTCCGGAACCTGCTTTTCCAAGGTTCCCAAGGCAGCACTGCTGGACCCGAACCGCGAGCATTTTTTTGTTTCTGATTTCCACTTTGGAACGGTTTCGCGCAAACTGCATGACATGGACCTGTGTAATTACGCTCCGATCAGCTACCATGAAACTCTGCGACTAATAATGAAGTATATGGACGTTGATGTGGCATTCCTGTTGGTTGGCCCCATGGATTCAAAAGGATTCTTTAATTATGGAATCGCCAATTCAGTAACGTCGGCGGTGATTGCCAAAGCCAAAAAGATTGTGGTGGAAGTTAATAATTCGATCCCAACCTGTTTGGGAGGCAATGCGGAAGCTATCCACATATCCAAAGTAGATATGATCGTGGAAGGGAATAATGCTCCCTTGGCGCAAGTACCTTCTCCGGTCCCCAATGATACAGATAAGAAAATCGCCGAGTTGGTGTTGAAGGAAATTGAGGATGGCTCTTGTCTGCAGTTAGGTATCGGAGGTCTGCCCAACGTGGTAGGATCACTCATAGCTGACAGCGACCTGAAGGATCTGGGAATTCACACTGAGATGATGGTTGATTCCTGCGTTGATCTATATATGTCCGGAAGGGTTAACGGATCACGAAAAGCAATGGACCGGCATAAAATGGTTTATACCTTTGCCATGGGAACCAATAAACTATATGAATTTTTAGATAATAATCCTGCATGTGCCTCTTATCCGGTTAATTACACCAATGATCCAAAGATAATTGCCCTTAATGATAAATTTGTGGCAGTCAACAATGCTATTGAAATGGATCTTTTCAGCCAGGTGTGTTCCGAATCTGCAGGGACTCGCCAAATATCCGGAACTGGAGGACAGCTGGACTTCATTTACGGGGCCTTTCATTCTCGGGGAGGGAAGGGTATGATCTGCTTTAGCTCCACCTTTACTACCAGTGACGGGACATTGAAGTCGCGCATTAGGCCGATGCTGACTCCTGGAGCCATCGTTACGGTACCGCGGTCGATAGTATCTTATGTTGCTACCGAATACGGGATAGTGAATCTCAAGAGCAAGACTACCTGGGCACGGGCTGAGGATCTCATCAGCATAGCGCACCCAGATTTTAGAGATGAGCTTATCAAAGAAGCTGAGGCAATGAAGATCTGGAAGAGAAGCAATAAAAGCGGATAAGCAACTGGGTGTAGAAATGAGATTTGGGACGTAAATAGTTCCAGGGGCAGTTATGAATATGTACTTGATTGACGAAAAGAAATGTGAAAGCTGCGGGTTGTGCGCTGACGTCTGTCCAACCGGAGCGATTAGCCAGATAGGGCCATACGAAATCAATCAGGACAAGTGCACCAAATGCGGGGAATGTGCTGCTAGCTGCCCGGTAGAAGCCATAATTATCAAATCCAGCAATTAGAAACAGCCAGGAGATTTCTTACAGTCTCCTGGCTTAATTTTTGGCATAAAAAAAGCGGCAGGATTACCTGCCGCTGGACAAAATCAATAATGAATTAGAAACGTGACGGTGCGTTTTTGCGGAAGCAATCGCTGCAATAAACCGGACGGTCACCGCTGGGTCTGAATGGAACTTTGGTGTCCACTCCGCAGCCAGCACATACTACATCAAACATTTCTCTTTCGCCGCCAAAACTGGAACGTCCTCTTGACTCGTCTTTTTTCCGGCGCCGACAATCCGGGCACCGTGCGGGAAGGTTTTCGAACCCCTTCTCGGCGTAAAACTCCTGTTCTCCTGCGGTAAATGTGAAATCTGCACCGCACTCCTTACAAACCAGGGTTCTGTCTTCAAATGCCATTTGGTTGTAATCCCCTTTCAGATAGAGCTCCTCCGTCTTCCCATTAAAACTTCACCTGAAGAGCAGGCGAGCCACGATTGGTAAAAGGAAGGCCAGATACTATGTTAACACAAACCGTATACAAATAAAAGCAATATCACACTAAAAAGCTTTGTTGACAGATATTATGTGTCCGTATTAAAATGTGATTATAAATCAGCGGGGATTGTTTTCCTCGAATCGGACGCAAGGAATCTGGAAATATTGAGAGCTATGATTGATGAGGAGAGCTTAGCAGGTGGAGTAAAATGGATTGAGGAGAGAGGGGTTTGCAATGGATTTTAGACTGACAAAAGAAGAAGAACTCATTCAAAAAGCGGCTCGGGAGTTTGCCGAAAAAAGCATTATGCCGATTGCCGAGAAGATTGACCATGACAATCTGGTCCCCCCGGAGATATTTGAAGGAATGGCGGAACTGGGATTTTTCGGATTGCAGTATCCCGAGGAATACGGCGGTACTGGAGCTGGTTACTCCTGTTATCCTCTGGTGGTTGAACAGATTGCCCGCGCATCAGGCGGCGTATCTATGACCTTCTCGGTGCATTCTCTTGGAACCAGTGCGATATTTACCTTCGGGACTCCCGACCAGAAAGCTCGCTATATGCCGGATGCCTGTGCAGGCGCCAGACTCAGTTCTTTTGCGTTTACTGAACCCAGTACCGGATCCGATCCAAAACAGATTACTGCTACTGCCGTTCAGGAGGGTGATTACTACATCATAAACGGCACCAAACGTTTCATATCATCAGCTGACCTTGATGGACCTATCGTGATTTTTGCCAAAGACAATGAAACTGGCAAACCAACTGCTTTCATTGTGGACAAGAATTGCCCGGGTTATACCGTATCGGAACCCTGGCATAAGATAGGGAATCGCGGCGGCAAACTTTTGGATGTCTATCTGAAGGACGTCAAAATACCAGCATCCAATTTGCTTGGTCCCAAAGGAAATGGTTATATGGTTCTTCAATACGGGATTGCCTACGGAAAAGTAGGGGTTTGTGCAGCAGCCTTGGGAGGCATGCAGGCTGCGTTGGAGCATTCCATTAAATACGCTAAAGAAAAAGTTCACCGTGATGGGACTATCGCCAAATTCCCCACCATACAGGTAGCGATTGCCAAGATTGCCGAAAAGGTGGAGGCTGCCCGTTGGCTAACCTATCGTCTGGGATATTTGGCAGAAAATATGAAGGATTTGAGAGCCTTTGCGAAAGAAGCGGCGCTCACCAAGGCTTTTGTGACCGAGGCAGCAGTTGATGTGGCCCGTCTGGCGGTGGGCGTCCATGGCTCCTACGGATTGATGGAAGACTACAAGGTGTCCATGATCTATCGTGACGCCATCATAGGCGAACAGATCGAAGGGGTCAACGATATGCAGCGCCTTATTACAGCTGGTTCTTTACTGTCCTAGCCTGGAAAGTGGTCGAGCTGAGAAGGGTTCTTTACAAGAAGCATATTTCGGTAGAAACCAAGTGTGGACAATCAAGATTTATTGCCGCAACAGGGTGTGTTAAACATATCGGGGTAGCGATGGCAATCGCACCCCGATTTGTTCGTAAGATGCCGGTGGGATATCTGGTATTATGAAAGTGGCTGTTGTAATTACTCATTTAACGGAGGTCATTCTATGGAGAAATTTGATGTTGTGGTTGCAGGTGCCGGGTTGGCTGGTCTGGCTGCTGCATATGTGCTGGCTAAGGAAGGTATGGAGGTCGTCGTTGTTGAACGGGGTGATTATCCGGGAGCAAAGAATGTAACCGGAGGCCGTCTTTATTTGAATCCGGTGCGCCAGTATCTACCCGATATCTGGGAGGACGCCCCCCTGGAACGTCATGTTACCAACGAATTGGTGACCATGATGTCGCCTGATAATTCGGTTTCCATGCGCTTTAGATCAGATAAATTCGACCAAATACCCCATCACAGCTTCACGGTATTGAGGGGGACTTTTGATCGTTGGCTGGCGGGAAAGGCAGAAGAAGCTGGCGCGATGCTGGTTACCAGGAACCGGGTTGATGATGTGATCAAGGAAAATGGCAAGGTGGTAGGGGTAGTGACGGCCGGGGAAGAATTAGGGGCCGATGTAGTTGTGGCCTGTGATGGGGTTCTCTCTCTAGTTGCCGAAAAAGCTGGACTCCGGCGACCTGGCCAGCCAAAAAATTATGCGGTCGGACTGAAAGAGGTCATTGAGCTTCCCCGTACGACGCTGGAGGATAGGTTTGCCCTCACTGGTGATGAAGGGGCCGCCCAGCTATTTATGGGCAGCCTAACCCGGGGGCGTTTTGGAGGAGGGTTCCTTTACACCAACAAGGCTAGCCTTTCCTTAGGGATGGTCGTGGGCATCAAGGATTTGATCGAGAAAAAGCCCCAGGTTGAAATCCACCTTCTGCTGGAGGAATTCAAAGAACGTCCGGAGATAGCTCCTCTTATCAGGGGGGGAGAGATGGTGGAGTATTCGGCTCATGTGATTCCGGAAGGCGGTTTGGCAGGTTTGACACCTCTATACAGCGATGGTCTTTTGATTGCTGGCGACGCGGCAGGATTTTCACTGAATATGGGATTAACGGTACGGGGCATGGAGTTTGCTCTGGTGTCGGGGGTCTTGGCCGCCAGAGCCATCCTGCAAGCTCGTGGAAGGAATGATTATTCCGCCGACAGTCTGTCATGCTACAAGGATTTACTGGATAATAGTTTTGTGATGAAGGATTTCAGGACTTTTCAACATGCTCCCCAGGTCCTGGAAAATCCGCGCTTGTTTGGACATTATCCGGAATTTGCGGGGGAGCTGATGGAAGAACTTTTCACTATCGGCGAAAGACCAAAGAATAAACTGTCGGCAACCGTTAGGGAACATATCAGTCTGCGGGAAAGCATTAAAATGGGCAAGGACCTCTTGGGGGTGTTAAGAACATGACCGAGCGACTGAGTATGAAGGCTAAACTAGGAATCAATGTATTTAAACCGGGACGAGAAAGGCATATAAACATAAACCCTGGATTTGAAAAGGACCCTCGTCTTCGGGCGGCAATTTATGTGTGCCCGGCAGGCCTATATTCCATGAACCAACAGGGAGAGGTGGAGTTGGATATAGATGGTTGCCTCGAATGTGGTACCTGCAGAATTGCTTGCGGGACAGAAGTGCTGGATTGGAACTATCCCGTCGGTGAAACAGGAGTTCAATTTCGATTTGGATAGGCAATGAGCTAATCGGAAAGGAGTAGTCGCCAGATGAATATTTATGTTTGCGTCAAGCAAACCGTGGACCTGCAGCAGGTCCGCATACGCAAAGAGACCCGGGAACCAGTATTGGAAAACATACCTTTGACCATTGGCAACATCGACAAGAACGCTTTGGAAGAGGCGGTCCGGATCAAATCTGCCGTTGGAGGCAAGATTATCGCAGTATCAGCAGGCTCAGAACAGTTGAACGACACCATCAAAGAAGCTTTGGCAATGGGGGCGGATGAGGCCTTATTGGTAACCTCTCCCCAATTGGAGGGTGCCGATAGCTCAATATCAGCACTAGCCCTGGCTAAAGCTATTGAGAAGGCAGGAGAAGTTGGCCTGATCATCCTGGGCGAAGGATCGGCCGACAATTATTCGGGGCAAGTTGGCCCTAGAATTGCGGAGTTGCTCGGAATGCCTCAGGTAACCTATGTCAGGTCCCTGGAAGTTGAAGGCAACACCCTTAAAGCCGTCAGAAATCTTGATGACTGCTTGGAATCCGTTGAAGTGGAATTGCCAGCGGTTGTATCGGTGGTCAGCGAGATCAATGAGCCTAAAATCCCTGCAGTGACTGCGATCCTTAGGGCCGGGAAGAAACCCAAGCAGGTATATTCACCTGAGGAGTTGGGAATAGACACTAGCTTGGGAATGATCAGAACCATATCCAATTTGGCACCCGAACAAGACAGAAAACGCGTCCTTTTCCAAGAGGGGGCAGATCAGGATGTTAAGAGCCTGATCGCTGCGCTGGAATCGGAAGGATTGATCAGGAGGTAGAGAAACATGGCAAATATTTTGATATTTAGTGAGCACGATGATATGGCTCTGCAAATTTGGGGTAAGGCAAAGCAACTGGGATCAGCACTGGGTATGGGAGTCTGCGTCGCGGCTCTGGGCCCTGTGGACCTCCAGGATTTGGCGTCGCGGGGGATTGAAAAGATATATACTTCGAAAAATGAACTTCTGGCCAAGTTCGAAGCATCGGTATATGCCCAGGCTCTGGTTCAGGTTGCCAGCCAAGCGGATGCTTCCATAATTATCATTGGATCTACCCGCCGGGGAAAAGAACTGTCAGGCCGGTTAGCCCAGAAGTTAGGGGCCGGGTGCATAACCGGTGCTGATACCCTCGAGGTTGTTGATGGCAAACTGGTTTGCAGCCGCAACTCATTGGGTGGTGCGACTATTGCTACTCAAACCATCGAAGGGCAAGTGCAGGTGATATCCGCCAACCCGGGTGGATGGGAAATGCCTCAGTTGGGAAATGCTTCGGGAGAAGTAGTTGAGCTCGACCTGGATCTGCAGGCTTCACGCATCAAATTGATTTCGCAGGCGGACAAAGGCCAGGATTCGGTCGATATCGAGGGTGCGGAAACTCTGGTCTGCGTGGGAAAAGGACTTGCTGGCCAGGCAGAATTGGTTATGGTGGAAGAATTGGCCAAAGCCTTAGGCGGGTTGGTTGCTTGTACCAAACCGGTGGCAACGGATGAAAAATGGCTTCCGGAAGAACGGATTGTTGGTCTGTCGGGAAAGAGCGGCAAGCCAACATTGGCTATCTGCCTGGGGATATCCGGACAGGTTCAGTTCACGGTAGGCATCCGGGAAGCCAAGACTGTTGTAGCGGTAAATACTGACCAGAACGCAGCCATTTTTCAAATGACCGATTACGGGATTGTGGGCGATTTGCATGAGATAGTGCCGCGATTGACGGCGGCTCTCAAGGGTTAGAGGATTGGAATAAAAACCGATACGAAAATAGGGACGGTTCTCGCTGCTCATTTAAGGTGAATCTGCGGGAACCGTCCCTATTGGTTGCGGGTCTTGATCATTCATACAACTCGTACTGCTGTATACGACGGTATAAAGTCTGGCGGGATATACCCAGAGCCTGGGCGGTCTTGGTCTTATTCTGACGATATTTTTCCAGGCACCTGATGATCATCATCTTTTCAACCTCGGCAATGTCACTTCCTTGGGGGGGACGGGGTTCGGTGTCCCCACCGCCTGAGGCCAGAAGTTCCTGGACCATGTCCAGGGTGATCTTTTCATCGGCTGCCAATTGGATTGCACTTTCGAGAACATTTTGCATCTCCCGGACATTGCCCGGCCAATCATACTCTAGAAAGGCAGCCAGCACTTCTGGAGATATTGACACCGGAATCTTGGAGTAGCGATCGCATATCTGGGATGAAAGCTGCTGAGTAAGGAGAACAATATCTTCGGGCCTTTGTCTCAAGGGGGGAATGGTGACCTTGATTATCCCTAAACGGTAATACAGGTCCCTACGAAATCTATTACGGCCGATTTCGGCCTCCAAATCTTTGTTGGTAGCGGCTATGATACGGACATTAACCGGAATGAGCTTGCTGCCTCCCAAACGAAGAACATTCTTTTCCTCGATGACCCTGAGAAGAGAGGCCTGCAGGTCCAGGGGCATATCGCCGATTTCGTCCAGGAAGATAGTGCCCTGGTCAGCCAGCTCGAACTTGCCAATATTACCACCTTTTTTGGCACCGGTAAAAGCACCTTCCTCGTAGCCAAACAGCTCACTGGCTATCAATTCCCTGGGTATGGCTGCGCAGTTGATAGCCAGAAATGGAGAAGCACACCTGGGGCTGGCATTATGCATTGCTTGAGCGACAATGTCCTTGCCGGTTCCGCTCTCGCCAAGAAGCAAAACATTTGAAGAGGACGCTGCGGCTGACCTGGCGGTTTGAATCACTCGCTGAAATTTGTCATTGACGCCGATAATATCTTCGAAGGTCATTTTAGCTTCCATACCCATCCAATTTCGGACCAAGCGGTTCATTCGCTGGCTTTCCCGGATGAGGACAACAGTTCCCTGACCTCCGGGGTCCGAGTCGTTTAATGGATTGCTGGAAATATTGCATTTAATTTTAGAATGTCCCAGGTTGATGATTACGGTTTCATCAACTATATGGCGTCCCTGGGTGACGGTATTGATGAAATAATTATTATCCGGGTAACCGCCTAATAAATCATAGATATTCCTTCCGACACAGGAAGACTCATGCTGGTCAAGAACCCTTGCCCCGGCCTTGTTGAGATATGTGATGATGCCATTGGGATCGACAGCCAGAACACCTTCCGACATGGATTCAATCAGAACCTGAGCGTACCGGGTGGACCTCTCCAGAACCAAGGTAGACTCAATATGCTTTACCGAGGCGACTACCATCCCCAATGTATGGTTGCTGACCTTTTCGTAAGGGGCAACCATAGCCAGCAAACCTATGATATGTCCATCATGAATTATGGGAGCGCTGGAGCTGGCGGAGACATGCGAAAATAAGCAGAAATGTTCATAACCGTTAACAGATACCGGGCTAGCCAGATCATAAGCGAGGCTGCCTGCGTTGGTACCAACCAGATTTTCGGACCACAGAGAACCTTCTACAAATCTAGCTTGTTCAGCCCAACTGAGGGATTCTGCATCACCGATAACCTTCAATACGCAAAGGTTGGCATCGCACAAAGCTACCACAAATCCAGTACCGGCCACGAACTCATACAAGCCCTTCATAACTGGAAGAGCGACTTCCATGAAATATTGCGAGGCGTCCTGAGCTTTTTTCAGCTCCGCACCCTGCACAATATACGGATTTTCCCGCATCCACGGGTCGATCTTAAACTGGATGCTTCGTTCCCAGGAATCCCTGATCTGCGGACGTAATGTATCTTTTAGAGAAAGATCCTGATGGAGAGCTTTCCATCGTGATGTTATATTTTGGTTCGGCATAGGTGTGTTACCTCTCAAAAGTGTTCATTAAAAGTATACCATTGGACACATCGCGTGGCAATGTGGCACAAGGCGAAAGGAGCCTGTCCCAATGTGATACAGTAGCTGAGCGCTTTTTCGATTCGGATGATCGTGGTGAGCATGTAAATTGACAGAAAATTGTGGATTAACCCCAAGTTTCTAGGGTAGAATAGGGACATGACGGTTTCGGAATTCGATTCCCCGAATTTGAATCTGTTGTTGGCATACATCTTGCATATTGATGTGTAGGGGCGGTCGGTACAGCTGCCGCTGCAGTCATTCCAAAAAGGAGGGGGTATCGCACCAGTTCAGGTGGACCGTCAGTAGAACATACACACCTGAGTAGTGTACATCAATAATTGAACGGAGGGATTTTAATGGCAAAAATGGTCAACACCGCATTGGGACCCGTTTCATCTGACGCGTTGG
>CAZDND010000043.1:0-12460 GCA_964506825.1 uncultured Syntrophothermus sp. | reverse complement strand
TTCACTCTCTCCGCTGCGATAAATCCGTCGGCTTATGGTCAATTCGCTGAATTCCGAACTGAGAATCTGATCAGCATTGTCAACGGTGATCGAGACCGCCGCCATACCCAATGGCTTTTTCTTATCAGTTCCAGTAAATATAACGTCCTCTCCACGCTGCCCCCTGAGATGACGTACGTTGGATTCCCCCAGCACCCATCTTATAGCATCGGCGATATTACTCTTGCCGCACCCGTTAGGTCCAACAATAATGTTTAAACCTGGATTGAAATTGATTTCAATCCCCCTTGCAAATGACTTGAAGCCTCTCATTTCCAGTTGTTTCAGATACATTTACACCCTCGCTGCCTGGCAGTCCCATTGAAGCCCATAAAACTCCTGTCTTGACAGTGTCTGCTCGGGGAAGTTGTTATTGCCGTTGCTTATTCCCACCCAATCTCTGGGGCTGGTGTCCATACCCACGATCTCAATCTTCTGAAGCAGATACTCCTCTTTCAGGTATTTGATCTGGCACCTGCCTGCTCCGATCATTCTTGAAATGTCCTTGGAATTGACAAAAAGCCTTACTGCGGGAGTCAGACCCCGTTTCAGATAATCTTTTATCAAATAGGAGGCTTGCCATCTTATAACCCGGCTGTATACCAATTCGCCAAAAGCAGGATGAAAGGGGCCTGCCACGACTTCCGCCGCTGATTGCAGGTCGGGGGTTGATTGCAAACCCATTCTGATGACCTTTATGCCTGCACCCTGCAGTTCCAGATACACCATCGCCGCAATGTTCACCGCTTCATCCAGGCCCAAAGGCTGGTATTCTCCACGGCTGTATAAATCTGCCAGGTGAGTCCCCCGTAAAATCAAGGTCGGGTAGATTCTTGCCAGATGAGGTGCCATGCCGATAACCTTGCGGACGGTCTCCATTTCACTGCCCTGGTCGGCTAGGGGGAGTCCAATCATTAGTTGATGTCCCAGATTGAATCCCCTTTGCTTAATCAACCTGGAAGCATCCTTAACTGCGTCAGGTGGATAATCTCGTTTGGCTAACTTGAGGACTTCCGGATCCAGAGACTGAACTCCCAATTCTATGGTTTTCACTCCATAACCGGCCAGTCTGTCCAGGATCTGCTCATCAATGAAATCTGGACGGGTTGAAATGCGGATGCCTGTAATCTGCCCCGTTTTCAGGTAAGGCTGAACGCATTGCAGATACATTTCCTGGCGGGACGTTGGAAGGGCGGTAAAACTTCCTCCAAAAAAAGCGACTTCACCTGGCGAAGTCATTGTAAGCAGGCAAACTTCGATGGCCCTCAGCACTTCTTCGGCATCCGGTGCCGAACGCTGTCCGGTGATCGTCTTCTGATTGCAGAATATGCAATTCGATATGCACCCCAAATGGGGGATAAAAATGCTTACGATTGGGGGATGATTCACTTCGCCATATCCTTAAACGCTATTTCAGCCGCCATCTGTTCAGCCTCTTTTTTGGTCTTCCCTTCTCCGCTAGCCAAAAGCTGAGACTTATAATAAACGCCTGCCTTAAAGGTCCGGTCGTGGTCCGGGCCCTTTTCTTCCATTATTTTATAGACTACATTTTCTCGGCTGGTGCTTTGCACCAGTTCCTGCAGCATCGATTTGAAATCCGAAAAACCTCCATCTGCTACCAGCTGGATTTCGCTGATCATTTGGCCGAGAACGAATTGCTCAACGTAAGGCAATCCCTGGTCCAGGAAGAGAGCTCCGATGATGGCTTCCATGGCATCCGCCAAAATTGAATTGCGATCCCTGCCTCCCGTTTTTTCTTCTCCTCTGCCAAGAATCAGGCAATCCCCGACCCCCAGGGAACGGGCAAAATCAGCCAGGTAACGTTCGCACACCACCTTGGCCCGGATTTTTGTCAGTACCCCTTCAGGTTGGTCAGGATAATTCAGATAGAGATACCTGGCTACCACCAAATCTACTACGGAATCTCCAAGAAACTCCAGTCTCTGATTATTTTCGGAATCACCCTGTTCCTGGGCATAGGAGGGATGGGTCATAGCCAAGAGCAGAATAGCCGGATCATCAATTTTCAATTGGTTGATTTCTATAAATTTCCTGGCTCTTTCAATAGCGGCGTCCCTCACTGTTTGGCGCCAACCACCTGATATAGAGCCTTGACCAAATCTCCCATGGTCTTGTAGTCCTCAATGTTTTCTTCCGGAACTTCCACGTCATAGATATCTTCTATGGCCATGATCATTTCCACGATATCTATAGAGTCCGCGTCAATATCCGAAAATGCTGTTTTCCAGGTAATCACATCCGGGGCTATGCCCAGTTGATCAGCCAAGATATTCCTGGCTTGTTCGAATAACTCTTCCACTTAACGCACCTCCCGCAGAATTAAAATTCCTATTAAGTGAATGCCTATCCTGAAAATCTGATTAGAACTACCGCCGCTTTTATGCGGTGTTTATGATTCAGTTAATCCTGGTTTTGGATTCCCAATAGGGCCAGATTTTGGGACAGCTTGGATACCATATCACCGGAAACGCACCGTTTGGCCAACAAGATACCATTCTTGACCGCCTGGCTGCGCGAACTGCCATGGCAAACAATACTTACACCCTTGACCCCAAGCAAAGGAGCCCCGCCAATCTGGGTATAGTCAAGATCCTTCAACACGCTCTGGGTATCGATCCCCGCCCGGTTCAATCGTTCCGATATTAGTATGATCAAGCCTTCCATTACCTTAATCATAGTATTGCCAATAAATCCGTCACAGACCACCACGTCTGCTCGCCCGCTGAACAAATCCCGACCTTCGACATTACCCGCAAAATTTAAATTATGTATCTTACTCATTATAGCAAAAGCTTCCAAAGTGACTTGGTTGCCTTTGGTATCTTCTTCGCCATTACTCAAAATTCCCACCCGGGGGTTTGCCAATCCCAGGGCCACTTCGGCATACAACTTGCCCATTATCGCAAATTGCGCCAATTGCCTTGGTTTAACATCAACATTGGCTCCTACGTCGACCATAACCGTATGGCCATTGTTCCTGGGAATCAAGGCACTGATGGCGGGTCGTTCGATTCCATCAAATCTGCCCCAACCAAACAAGGCAGCTGCCATTTGAGCCCCCGTATTTCCACAGGAAACCAGTCCCGCAGCTTGCCCTTCCTTGACCAACATTGTCGCTGACATAATCGATGAATCTTTTTTCTTCCGTACAGACATGGCTGGGGATTCATTCATTTCAACCACCTGACTGGAATGATGGATATCAATCCTATCCGGAGGATAAGAAAGCCTGGACAGTTCATCTTCAATAGCTTGCTGGTTTCCTACCAGAACCGCCTGTAAATCTTCATTCTCATTTACAGCCAAAACGGTACCCATTACTACCTCTTGCGGGGCATGGTCGCCGCCCATGGCGTCAACGGCTATCCTCAAAATGAAACCCCCTTAAATAAAAAGTAAGCTAACAGTCGGGTGGACTCTTACCTTACTTTTTGAGATGACAGCTGATTAGATGGTTACTTCTTTTCCCTTGTAATATCCACACTTAAGGCAAGCCCTGTGCGGCATTTTGAGTTCATGACACTGCGGACATGATACCAGTCCCGGACTATCCAGTTTGGCCCATATTGAACGCCGCTTGTTTTTGCGGGATTTGGATTGCCTTCTCTGAGGTACTCCCATAGTCAACCTCCTTCCCCATTAAAGCATTTTCTTTAGAGCATCCCATCTAGGGTCGATCTCCTTCCCCTGGCAGTTGCATTTTCCTTGATTAAGATCGAACCCACATGATGAACAAAGACCTAAACATTCATCTGAACATATCGTTCTGATAGGTAAACTTAGGATGATATTTTCCAGCACTGCCGGCTTGATGTCTACCTGCGGGGCATCGAAATAAATGAAGCTTTCTTCGTTCTTAAAGTGAGCGCGGTTTTCCTCCGCGCACAATTCCACGGTAAAGGGAACTGTGACTGCGCTTTTCACCACTTTCAAACAACGGTCGCATACTATTTCGAGGTCCGCCTTGATCTCTCCTCTGCCAACCATCAATCGACCGGTATTGGTAATATCCAGGTCAACCGTAACCACATCCAAGAATTTGACCCCTTGGATTAGTTCAGCTCCACCCAGATCTTGTTCCAAGTGGAAACTTTCCGTCTCTTTGAGATGAAGTTTAAGCCAGGATAAATCAATTTGCATAGCCGACTCCCCAGTAAAATGCCAGATTCATTATAGTCCGGAGCGTTAAACATTGTCAAGAATCGCGACTTTCCCGTCGGATATCGGTATGCCAAAAATGCATCTGCTCATCCTTGTAACCAACATTCAGCAGACTCATGGCGTTATTACTGACTGATCCTATTCGGAAATTAAGGTTGCCTTAAAGTAAAAAGGCGGGCTTTCGCCCGCCTTTCGAGCTTTTATTTGCCGGACAAATTGTAAGTGTCCCTGGCGATTACCAACTCTTCATTGGTGGGTATGACAAATATGCGCACCTTGGAATCATCGGCAGCGATGTCTACCTCTTTGCCGCGGACGTTGTTTTTCTCAACATCCATCTTTATGCCAAGAGCCTCGAGATCCTTGCATATGGCTGCACGGTTCTCGATTCCGTTTTCACCAACTCCGGCGGTAAATATGATACAATCGCACCCGTTGATCTCGGCAATATATTTCCCGATGTAACTCTTGATCCGGTTGTGATATACATCGAGAGCCAATTGTGCTCTGGTATTGCCAGCTTTAGCAGCTGCCATGATGTCCCGCAGGTCATTGGATACGCCAGACAGTCCCAGCATGCCGGACTTTTTGTTGAAGTAGCTGTTGGCTTCGTCCGAGTTCATATTGAGTTTGTCCATGAGGAAGAAGACCACCGCCGGATCAACGTCGCCGGAACGGGTTCCCATGACCAGACCTTCCAGTGGGGTGAATCCCATTGACGTGTCGATTACGCGGCCATCCTTGATGGCAGCCATACTTCCGCCATTACCCAGGTGCAGGGTTATTATCTTGCAATCTTTGAAAGGTTTGCCCAGCATTTCCGCTGCCCTATGGGATACATAGAAATGCGATGTGCCATGGAAGCCATATCTCCTGATCCTATATTTTTCATAGACTTCGTAGGGCAAGGCATACATAAAATGCTCCGGCAGCATGGTCTGATGGAACGCAGTATCAAACACTGCTACGTGCGGAACCGAAGGCATCAGTTCCTGACATGCTTCGATTCCCATCAGATTGGGGGGATTGTGCAAGGGAGCGATGTCGAAACACTCACGAACCACCTGTTTAACACGATCGTCGATAACCGTGGATTCCGCAAACTCCTCGCCGCCGTGAACCACCCGATGACCAACCGCGCCAATTTCGTCCATGCTGCCTAAGACACCATATTCCTTGTCAACCAGCACTTCCAAAACCAACTTCATACCCGCGGTATGATCCGGCATATCTTTCTTGATAACCACTTCATCTTTTCCAGTGGGTTCATGCTTAAGGACTGTTCCGGGAATTCCCACCCGGTCTACGAGTCCCTTTGCCAGGACCGATTCATCGGTCATATCGAAAACCTGGTATTTAATGGATGAACTTCCGCAATTGACGACCAATACCTTCATTTGAACTGTAAACCTCCTCAACCTCTTCATATTTTTTGCAATAGTGACCGGCAAACGTCTGCTTAGTCTGCCCACCATAATGGTGCATCATTGATACTAGGCCCTAACAGCTGTCATGGCTACCACATTGACCACGTCTTCCACGCTGCAACCCCGGGAAAGGTCATTTACGGGTTTATCCATACCCTGAAGAATAGGCCCAATAGCTTCGGCTCCAGCCAGTCTCTGAACCAATTTATAACCTATGTTGCCGGACTGCAGATCGGGAAATACCAAAACGTTGCATTTGCCTGCAACTGCGCTGCCGGGAGCTTTTGATTGCCCGACTTTGGGGACTATAGCAGCATCTGCCTGGAATTCTCCGTCAACTTTGAGTTCAGGCCATCTGGTCTTGGCAAGGTCCGCCGCTTTAGCAACTTTGTCCACCAATTCATGACTAGCGCTGCCCTTGGTGGAAAAAGACAACAATCCAACCACTGGTTCCTTAATCCCGCACAGACTGTTGGCCGTCTGAGCTGACACATAAGCAAATTCCGCTAATTGTTCGGCGGTGGGATTGGGGGTTACGGCACAGTCCGAGAATACCATAATGCCATTGTCTCCATATTGGGTATTCGGAAGAATCATGATAAAAGCCCCGGAAACCGCAGATATTCCAGGAGCAGTTTTGATGATCTGCAAAGCGGGACGCAGTACGTCGCCCGTAGTGTTAATGGCACCAGCAACTTCTCCATCAGCCTTGCCAAATTTGACCATCATGGATCCAAAATACAAGGGATCCAACATCAACTGCCGGGATTTTTCCATGGTCATCCCTTTTGCTTTGCGCATTTCGCAAAACTTTTCTGCATATTCCTCGTAGAAATCGGCCTTTATAGGGTCGATAATTTCAGCGCCGGAAATATCCGCTCCCACTTCCTTGGCCTTCGCCTGGACAGCTGCGACGTCGCCCAACAGTATAGGCCGAGCAATCTTCTCTTTAACCAGGATCTCTACCGCCTTCAGGGTCCTTTCCTCGGTTCCTTCGGGAAGTACGATCGTCTTGTACTTCTCCTGAGCCTTTGCTTTGATTTGTTCTAATAGGGTCATTTAATTGATTGCCTCCTTTTGTATTTTTTACCAGGCACCGCTGGTATATAGACTCGATTAATCCATTGATAATCTTATCACAAGGTGAGTCACGGGAAAATCATTGAATAATTTTATGCTAGAATTGACATATTCCATCCAGGAGGTAACCTTGGCAATACTAGGTATCGTTGCTGAATACAACCCGTTTCATTATGGTCATCTCAGCCATTTGGGGAAATCCCTGCAGCTGGCCGGGGCTGAAGGTGTTGTTTGTGTCATGAGCGGCAGCTTCACCCAGCGGGGCGAACCTGCTCTGGTCAATAAATGGGCCCGGGCGGAGATGGCTGTCAGTGCTGGTGTCGATGTGGTGCTGGAGCTTCCCTTTGTCTTTGCAGCTCGCAGCTCCTACAATTTCGCTCGCGGTTCTCTATTGACACTTCAAAAAACCGGCGTAGTAAGCCACATCTGTTTCGGTTCCGAAATTGGAGAACTCGGGCCCCTCAGCCAAATCGCGGTCATACTCAAAGACGAACCACCACTGTTCCGTGATTATTTAAAGAGAAATCTTAGTGAAGGTCAAAGTTTTGCTCGGGCTCGCTCAGATGCCCTGATCAGATATCTAAACCATTATCCCGAAAACACGCGATATGACCTTGCCGAGTTACTAATTTCTCCCAACAATATTCTCGCCCTGAATTATCTTCAGGTTATTGACAAAGAACGATTAAGCCTGGTCCCATATACCCTGCGCCGAACCGGGTCGGGTTATCATGAAAGTACCAATACCCAGCTTTCAAGTGCCTCTTCGATCCGCCGCGATATTCTGAATGGCTGCCCGCTCGACAAAATAGAGGGCATCCCTCCCTTTACCCAACGAATTCTTCAACGTGAGTTCGATGCAGGTCGAGGGCCGGTCTCTCCATCTTCAGTAACCAGTCTCCTGCGGTTCCAGATAAGCCGGATGAGCCGCCATGAGCTCTCGCTGATTCAGGATATGACGGAGGGTCTGGAAAACCGTTTTATGGAATCCGTTATTAATGCTGATTACGAAGATATTTTATTCGGCATCAAGACCAAGCGCTACAGTTATTCCCGCATCAGTCGCATTACAGCCTATATATTGCTTAACTTCACTCGCCAGCAGGCCCTTGAATTTGATGAGTTCGGCCCGCAATACCTTCGTCCCTTAGCATTTTCGCCAAAGGGCCAAAAAATCCTGCAAACCATGAAAACCAAATCCGAGCTGCCCATGGTTACCAACGTCGGAAATTTGGCCCGGTTGCAGGATCCCATGCGAAAAATGTTGGCTTTCGACTGCCGGGCTACGGACATTCATGCCCTGCTGCAACCCCGGCCAGATCGTTTTGCCCTTGACCATCTCATTTCTCCGGTTATGACTAAGCCCTGCCATGATGGTGATTAGGTCAATTGACCTTTCTGTTCACTGCTTAATGTTTCCCCGCATGCGTCGATTGCCCGGCGCATCTCATCCAAATTCTCCAATGCAATCTCGCGTCCAAGTTCTATACATTCTTTGGCCCTGGAAAAGTCCATTGATTTTATGTTACCCAGACGAGGTTGGACCAAAACCGAGATTCTTGACCTCACCAAATTCTCAAATATCTGCCTTTCAAGAATCTCCAAAGCTTGCAGCATAACATCCAGGGTGCTATTGATATGTGAATCGGAATGGTCCGCAAATGTGACATCCACCCCAATCACTAAATCAGCCCCCATATCCCAGGCTAACCCCACCGGCAAACGGTCAGACACCGCTCCATCCACCAGCAACCGATTACCATACCGCACAGGCTCAAATATTCCAGGGATGGAAAGACTTGCCCGGACCGCTTTATATACCGGCCCCTCATCAATCACAATCCTCTCGCCGGTCCTGATATCCGTTGCCACTACGCCCAGGGGCAGCGACAAGTCAGCAAAGCATTTCCCTTTGGTCAGCAGGCGCAGCAGCTCTTCGACTCTCTTCCCGCTCATCAAACCCCTTCCAGGAACTCCGTAATCCCAGAAGCTTCGATAATTAAGAGAGGATGCCAGTTTGCCGGTCATATACATATCACCGCCAGCGGCATAGATGGACCCTACGATGGCCCCCATACTGCTGCCCACAATGAAGTCGAAGGGGATCTGTTCCTCGTTAAGAACCTGCAACACGCCAATATGTGCCAGCCCGCGGGCACTACCAGCCCCCAAAACCAGACCTACTTTTGGTTTGCGACTCTTCATCCCTCTATCGCCCCATCTTCTGCTGCTTGGTGTCTTGAAGATTCAATGTCAACACAACTCAGGTGCTTTTCGAAAACCGCACTCGGATGCAATATTAAAGATACTTTCAATGACATGAGCAAAACCGCCGGCTAAGATTTTGCCTGCGGTTTTTCTGCTTTGATCGATTGTTCGCTGATCTCTGAGATACCTTGGTTCACTGAACTAAGGCTGTCCTCCAATAGTCGTTTTAGATACTTCAGCAGATTTTCTGCATATTCATCGGCACTTTTTCGGATCTCCCTGGCCGTATCTTCGGTTTTTGACAGCAATTCCTCTGCCATCAGGTTTGCGTGTCTGGTGATTTCATCTTCCGAAACCAGCTTGGAAACCTGGAATTTCGTGTCATCCAGCATATAACGAGCCTCTTTACGAGCCTCCTCGAAGATCCGATCTCTTTCCAGAATCATCAGACGAGCCGCCTCTACCTCTTCGGGTAACACGGCTCTAATCCGGTCCAGTTTGTCCAGAATAAACTCAGGTTCCACCAATGATTTGGCAGTCAGAGGCATTTTTTTGGCACTCTTGATGTCTTCCTCGATCTGATCCAGAATACGGATGATTTCCATGATCTACCTCCTAATATTCAATCCATTGTGTTGACCCGATAATAATTCAGAACGGAATCACCATAAACGCTGCTGCGATATCTTGACAACCCTTCAGCCTCTACGGGAAGAACGATTGATTTAGGTGACCTTAAGATGGCCGTACCCCCATCCGCTAAAATCGCTCCCAACAAATTGGCGATCCGGCCAAAGTATTCCTTCTGCCTGAATGGTGGATCAGCATATATTATGTCAAATTTTCGTTGTGCACGGGCCAACCGGGAAACAGTCCTAAAAACATCTCCGCGGATGATCGTTCCCCAGGCCTCAAGCTGACATAATTCCAAATTTTCTTTGATAATCGCCGTCGCTTGAGGATTCATCTCTACAAAAACCGCCTCATCAGCGTATCGGCTTAGGGCTTCGATACCCACTGCTCCGCTTCCAGCGAAAAGATCGAGAAACGTCACGCCTTCCAAATATGGTCCGATTGTATTGAACAGGGCCTCTTTTATTTGGTCGGTAATGGGTCTGATATCAGGACCTGCAGGTACCTTTAACTTTCGGCCTTTGGCCCGACCGGTAATTACCCGCAATAGACCCCCTCCATTTTTTGCCCGGAATTAGTATAGTTAAAAGAATTATAGCACAAGGGAAAAAACAAATTACAATTTGGGAATTCTTATGTTATCAGACATCCGATATGAGTCCTTGAATGATCTCAGCAATTCCAGGCCCGTCCAGCTGGTCTTAGTTGGCGGCAATGTTGCCGGACGCAAATTTTTTGTTGAGAAGGGTTGCGATCACTTGATTATCCTGCAAGTGCTCGACGGCACATCTCGCCGCGGATTCCCTGGATATCTCCATTAAATCTACATCTTTCCATAAATCCGTAAGCTTCAATTCCGGCATTCCGTGCTGCTTGAGGCCCCAAAGGTCACCTGAGCCCCTGAGGCGCAAATCCTCGCGGGCGATCTCAAACCCATCGGTGGTTCTCTCCAGTACTTTCATTCTTTCTCGGCCTTCATGGGTACGAGGGTCTCCTAATAACACGCAGAAGGCTTGATCAGATCCCCGGCCAACCCTGCCCCTGAGCTGATGCAGCTGAGACAAACCAAATCTTTCAGATCCTTCAATAACCATCATTGAGGCATTGGCCACATCTACGCCCACCTCGACGACGGTTGTACAAACCAGTACATCAATCTGCCCCTGGCGGAATTCTTCAATTATCTGGTCCTTCTCGGCCGGCTTCATCCGGCCGTGCAACAGACCTACTCTATAGCTGCTAAAGATGTTTTCCTGCAGCCATTTGTATAACGCAGTTGCGTCCATCAAATCCTGCTTTTCCGATTCCTCAATCAGGGGGCACACTACATAGCCTTGGCGCCCCGCCTTAACCTGGTTAAGCAGAAAACGGTAGGTTTTCTCACGGCTCGTACTCCTCAACGCCAGCGTCTTGATTGGCTTACGCCCTTCCGGCATCTGATCGATGGTTGATACATCCAAGTCGCCATAAAGGGTCAAAGCCAATGTCCGCGGAATAGGGGTAGCGCTCATCACCAAAATGTCTGGCCATTCTCCCTTTTGACCCAGCAATGCTCGCTGACTCACTCCGAACCTATGCTGTTCATCTATAACCACCAGACTCAGCCGGTCAAACCCTACCGACTCCTGAATCAGAGCATGAGTCCCAATGATAATATCAAGCTTGCCTTCAGCGACATCTGATCTTATTCTGTTCTTTTGTCGTGAGGATGTGGTTCCCGTGAGCAATTCGATGCGGACAATGCTGGGGAATACTCGGCTAAGAAATGCATAATGCTGTTGGGCTAAAATTTCCGTCGGAGCCATAAAGGCGACCTGATTGCCGCTGCTTACCGCTTTGGCGATGGCCATTGCCGCCACTGCAGTCTTCCCTGAGCCCACGTCTCCCTGTACCAGGCGGTTCATGGGACGCTCGCTCTCCATATCATCAAAGACTTCCTTGAGAACTCTTTCTTGAGATGCTGTTAAGTCAAAGCCAAATCCTGCCTTGACGGTTTCCACCAAATCATCCTGTTCCAGATTCCGGATACCCCTGATGTCAGAAGCCCCTATGGAGGACTGCTCGCGCCTTATAGCCATCTGCAGCATGAAGAGCTCTTCCATCGCCAGACTTCGCCGCGCTTGTTCGCGGTCCTGCACATCAGTTGGGAAATGAATTCTTTGCAGTGCTATTGAGGCCGGAACCAAGTCCAGTTGTTCGCGCAGACCTGCAGGCAAGACTTCGGGGTAACTGGTGGCTGTAACATCCAACGCCTGCTTCATCATTACCCGCCAGGCCTTCTGGCTCAACCCCTCCGTGGAAGGATAAACAGGATCAATTCCTGATGAGATGGCCATATCACCTTCGTCGATTATTTCGTAATCATAAACAGCCATTTCCATTTTTCCCGGGTAAGAGCTAATCTTTCCGCGAAGGTAGATATTCGAACCGATCTTCAGAAATTTTTTTAGGAACATCTGATTGAACCAAATGGCTTGAACCGTCCCAGTATCATCGAATACTTCGGCCCTGATCATTGCAATTCCCCTGGCGGAATAGGATATTTTCACGGTTCTTATTTGGCCCCTGACCGAGAAGACTTCCCCTGCTTGCAGATCCCCGATGGAAATGGTGTCGGTCCTGTCAATATAAGATCTGGGTATGTGCCATACCAGATCGTATAGGTCATGGATTGCCAGGCGATTAAGCTGTTTTTCCCGCTGGGGTCCCACCCCTTTTAGATATCTGACCGGTTGTAATAGTTTCTGCAATTCAACCCCCATCGCCACTGTCTCCCGGGATCAACTTTGCCGACCCTCTGTCTTGTTATAATCTCTGCCGGGGCTGGATGGATCTTCCCCGGAAGGATTCTATCCATTAAACGCCCACCATAATAATCAACTCACCCAGCA
>CAZDND010000042.1:0-12581 GCA_964506825.1 uncultured Syntrophothermus sp. | reverse complement strand
AATATTGACCTCATTACCGGAGCAGCTATGATCAAGTCTTCGGTTCTGGGTTACGACCCCATGGCCGGGGCCAGGTATTACGGGATTGGCAACGAATATATGGGGATTTTGATCGGTTGCATGATTCTGGTGGCTGCCGCCTTATACCAGTCTTTTCCCCACAAATGGGTCCTGGTCATAATCGGTTTGGCCATGGCCACCCAGGCCTTCATCATTTCGTCTCCGTTCCTGGGTTCCAATACCGATGGAGTCTTAACCGCGCCGGCCGCCTTTATGGTCACCTTGATCCTGTTGGGCGACCTGCGGGTCAATCTCCGTACCTGGATAACCGCGGCCATGCTAATAATACTGGCGGTGGCCGGCCTGACAGTTTTCGATCTGAGCAAGCCCACCGACCTGCAGTCACATATCGGCCGGGCAGCCAATCAAATTCTGGTAGGTGGTCCGGAGGAAGCCCTGACCATCATTGTCCGCAAGGCCAGTATGAATCTAAAACTCATGAAGTTTACCATCTGGACCAAGGTTCTTCTGGCAGTCCTGTTCTCCCTGGTGGTGCTGGTAAATCGCCCGGTAGGGGCCATGGCGCGAATTAAATCAGATTACCTGAGGCTTTATCAGGGATTCTGCGGAATCATCGTTGGTGCGGTAGTAGCTCTCCTGGTTAACGATTCTGGAATTGTGGCCGCCGCTACCACCAGCATTTACATCATCGTCCCTATCCTCATCATCATCCTGTCCCACGATCAGGATAAGGGCAAGCCAGATTCAGGAGAGGTATAGCCTATGAGGACCCTGATCAAGAATGGAATCATTGTCACCATGAACCCTGATCGCCAGGTTGTGCAGAGTGATCTGCTCATCGAAGATAACCGCATTGTTTCCATCGGCACCTCCAGCGAAGTGGATCGGATCATCGATGCGGGTGGCCGGGCGGTCATTCCTGGTCTGATCCAGGCCCATGTCCATCTCTGCCAGAGCCTTTTCCGGGGTCAGGCCGATGACCTGGAGCTGCTCGATTGGCTGAGCACCCGCATCCTGCCGCTTGAATCTGCCCATGATCCCGAATCGATATACTATTCCTCGCTGCTGGGAGTGGGGGAAATGTTCCAGGGAGGCACCACCTCCATAATCGATATGGCCAGCGTGCATCATACCGACAGTGTTTTCCAGGCCATCTACGATTCCGGCATTCGAGCTCTCAGCGGTAAATGCATGATCGACTCGGGGGACAGTATTCCAGACTCCATGATTGAGGACCGTTCAAGCTCGGTTCGCCAAAGTGTGGACCTTTTGGAGAAATGGCATGGCCGGGGACGGGGACGGCTCCAGTACGCGTTCAATCCCCGTTACGGGTTATCCTGCAGCCGGGAGCTGCTGCTGGAGGTAAGAGATCTGGCCCGGGAACTAGGAGTCAGGATCCACACCCATGCCGCAGAAAACCGCTCCGAGGTAGCCTTGATCCGGGCCGAGCATGGATCAGGAAACATCGAATATTACCACCGCCTGGGATTGACCGGCGATAACCTGATCCTGGCCCATTGCATATGGGTCAGCGAAGCAGAAATGGACCTGTTGGCGGATACCCAGACGGTGGTTGCCCATTGCCCATCATCCAACCTCAAGCTGGCTTCTGGCATCGCCCCCATACCTCGGATGCTGTCCCGGGGGATAACGGTATCCCTGGGTGCTGATGGAGCACCCTGCAACAACAATATGGATGCTTTTATGGAGATGCGGCTGGCCGCCCTTATTCAAAAACCTGAGTACGGACCCACCGCCATGCCTGCCCAAACCGTTTTTGAAATGGCCACTCTGGGAGGAGCCCGGGCCATGGGCCTGTCCAGCGAAATTGGCTCTTTGGAGGTGGGTAAAAAGGCTGATCTGGCTATTATTGACCTGGATGGGCTGCATGTCTGGCCGGCCTCCGGTGGCTCCATCTACGGCCGTATCGTCTATCAAGCCCGCTCCCGAGATGTATGTCTGACCATGGTGGACGGACGGATCGTTTACGAAAACGGCAAGTTGACCACCATCGACCAAACCCTGCTGGCCCGCATGACCGCGGAAAGTATCCAGCGAGTAAAATCAAGGCTGCCTCACCTGAGCTGATTTTGGGCGAAAAAAAGGCCGGGGGTTAATCCCCCGGCCTTTTTTGGAATTATGTTTTAGGCAAGCAGTTTGCACATATCGCCAAGCACTTCTTCGGCTTCCTTCATGATGGAAACAACCATGTCCGCTACAAATGGCATGTCATTAACGCGCTGGGCGGACTCGCCCGCGGCATACATTGACTTGTCTGTATCTCCGTCGTAAACAGCTCTGATAGATTCGTTTTCGAAGTCGATCAGGGACATATCCAAGGTACTGTAATCATCCGGTTGGCCGATATACAGACCCGGTGATTTTGCCAGAGTGTTCTTAGCGTGTTCCTGGCTGCGGGGGGTTTTGATCCAGCGGGCAGGACCAACGAAACCGCGGGCGATCAAAGTTGCGCGGTCGCCGGCATCCACAACTGCTTGTTTCCAGTTGGGATGAAAATCGCTTTCCTGGGTGGCCAGGAAGCGGGTACCCATCTGAACACCATCTCCGCCCAGGGCAAAAGCTGCCGCGATGCCTTTTCCATCTGAGAAGCCGCTGCAGCCGACCACCAGAGTTTTTTCATCTGCAACCGCGTCAACTACTGCGGGCAGCAATACTATGCTGTGAACCGGATCCCAGGAAGTATGGAAACCGCCTTCATGACCGGAAGCGATGATGACGTTCACGCCAGCCTTCTTGCAGCGTTTGGCCGCCTGTACGGAAGGCATAACATGCATCCATACCAGGTCATTCTCTCTGACCACGTCTCCCCAGGGAAGGGGATCTCCAGCCGATGTTACCAGCACCTTGAACCGTTTTTTCATTTCCGGATCCTCATTGCGGAGTTTGATCATGGTGCCAATAATCACTTGGGCGTATTCTTTCATTTCCTCGGACACCATAACATTGACTCCGAAAATGCCCTGTGATTCACGGGTGTTTTCCAAAACCGTTTTAAATATTTTGGTCATAATGACTTCTTGACTTTCCTCCGGATCGGCGCCCCCGGAACGGCAAAACGCTCCGAATATTTTCGGCTGGTTCTCCTTGGAGGCCAAACCGCTGGAACTCAAAATTCCCAGAACGCCGGCATTTGCGGAAGCAATGCACAGTTGGGTGGTTGGAAAAGGGCCCATGCCCGCTTGGATAATCGGATACTTGATTCCTACCAGATCACATAGTCTCGATTTGATCATTTAACATTCCTCGCTTTTGTAAATTTTATTTCAACAATTTCCTTAATAATTTTACGGTAAGCGCCTGGGGCTGTCAATCTTATTGGCCACCGACAGCTTCCAACCGCACCGCCAGCTTGCTCCTACCGGGAAACCGGTCCTTTCCCCTGCATCACGTTGTGCATCATCATCATGATCTGATTGCGGTTCTCCATGGCCAGAGCAGCTTCCAGACCAGCGCACCCCAGGCTGTGGTTGATGGCTTCTTTGGTCATCCTAATCGCCAGCGGGTCCTTGGCGGCGATGGTGCGCGCCAGCTCCATGGCTGTCTCCAGGAGTTCCTCTCTTTCAACGCAGCGGGAAACCAGTCCCAGGTTTACTGCTTCATCTGCACTCATAAATTTTCCGGTGAGCATAAACTCGTAAGCCCGGCCGGTTCCTATCAGTCGGGGGAGGAAATAGCTGCTGCTCATATCAGCGCCGCCGATTCCAACGTTTACATAGGCACATACAAATCGGGCGTCCTTGGAAATGACCCGAATGTCCGAAGCCATAGCAAAACTGAACCCAGCGCCCGCAGCTGCGCCGTGTACCGCACATATTATCGGTTGAGGAATCTGCCTCATGAAAAGCTCGATTTCACCCAGGCGGGTTTGCCAGTCAAACATCAGCGGTCCAGTATGCTCCGGAGTGGGAACCCCTTCCGACATATCCAGTCCGCCGCAGAAGCCTTTCACGGCTTCCCCCTTCAGAACCACCACCCGGATGTCCAGATTGTGCTTGAGTCCGCTCCAGAGATCCAGGAGCTCGTCCAGCATCTGCAGATTTAAGGCGTCCAGACGATCCGGTCGGTTCAATCCCACCAGCAGAATTCCGGATTCAATCTCCTCCACTTTCAAGGTTCCATAATCTTTCCAGTCCATAACCATTCCTCCCTTTCTAAGGTTGCTTTAAGATCAAACCGGTCTTACCGGCCGCCAGGTCATTGGTCCGCGGCTGGCCATCTGTTGCCGGAAGCAATCCTCCGCCCCGGGCCTCCACTATTAGCCCCTTGCTGCAACCCGGCCAATCGTCGATAATCACTGCTAATGTTGATTTCTGTAGAGCCGGAACTTTTTCCTGCTGTTACTGCGTGTACGTCATTATCCGAGGACAGCCGCCGTGATGAAAGGCTCATCCCTCCAGCACCCCCTCGATAGTCCCGCCGCCCAACACTCTTTCCCCCTGGTAGAAAACCACTGCTTGCCCGGGAGTAATGGCCCTCTGGGGTTCATCAAATTCGACCCGGAGGTTACCCTCATGGGGAATTGCCCACGCAAGCCGGGGTGGGGCAGCATATCTAATTTTCGCCTCCACCCGAGTAGCTTCTTTGAACGGGTGACCTGATATATAACTAACCTCACTGGCCAAAAGTGCGCGGTGGAAGAGATCCTCATTACGCCCCAGCCATACGGCAGATTCCTCCGGATCGATCCGGGTCACATAAACCGGCTGACCTACTGCTATCCCCAGGCCTTTGCGTTGACCGATCGTAAAATGATGGATTCCCTCATGTCTGCCCGCCACCTGGCCGTTCGCCAGCCTGAATTCGCCTCCGCATAATGCCTCCTTGGCCCGAGTGCCGACAAAATCAGCGTAGCTGCTGGAGGTGACGAAGCATATCTCCTGGCTCTCACCCTTGTCGACCACGGACAGTCCCGCTGCAGCTGCCATACGGCGCACTTCGGCTTTTGTAAGCACCCCCAAGGGGAATATGCTATGGCGCAACTGATGTTGATCCAACCGGTGAAGAAAATAGCTCTGATCCTTGGCTGGATCCACCCCCTTCAGCAGCTGGAAATGTTCATCTGCCCACTGCAGCCGGGCGTAATGACCCGTCGCCAGTAGATCCGCCCCCAGCTGAAGGGCTTTCTCCAGCAGGACCCCGAACTTGATGTGCTGGTTACACACCACGCAGGGATTGGGAGTTCTTCCACGCAGATATTCATCGCAAAAATGATCGACTACCTTTTCCGCAAACACCTCTCGCAAATCGACCACGTAATGAGAAATCCCCAAAATTTCAGCAATTCGGCGGGCGTCTTCCGCCGCTGCTCCACCCGGTGACCCTGGTCCCGAATAGCCGGTATCCATGGTAACCCCGAAAACCTCATAGCCGGCCTCGACCATAATCAGTGCGGCAACCGAGCTGTCGACTCCCCCGCTCATGGCAACTGCAACTTTTTTAAGCTTCATGTTCTTTGCCCTTCCTTGGGGAAAATGTATCATCTTCTGGCTAATTGGGCAAGCCGGATCGAAGCCTTAACCCTGCGTATTTCCATGCCACAGCCAACCCGTGGCCCGAGATATTTTCTGATTGTGATTTGCCCTGCATAATTCTCCCCCAGGCGCATCTGAATAGCATTATCCATTTCTAATGCCTCCGAACGGCACCCATGGCCTGAGGTCGCCCAAGGTTAGCCCCAAGGTGGTTGATATCGTTGACAGGCTTGGATATTTTGGCCTATCATGAGGGGCGTATAGGATAGTAGGCGTATCTGCTGCAATCCCAGCCTTTGATTCTGATTTTTTCCGAGGTGATCTGTTTTGAACAATCCGGTCCCGTCTGCGGCCGAACAATATGAGGCGTTCCTGGAGTCCCATCCCAAGGGCCATTTCATGCAATCCACCGGTTGGGCCAAGGTGAAATCATTTTGGTTGAATGAGGTGGTGATGGTCGAGGATGCCAGTGGCAATATTCTGGGCACCATGAGCATGCTGATCAGAAAGATTCCTTTCCTGCCGTTTACGATGATGTATTCTCCCCGGGGGCCGGTGTGCGACCCCCATGATGCCGCCACCTTGGAAAAGCTTTTGGATAAAGCTAAAGTGCTGGCCAAGAGACGCCGCAGTTATGTGCTTAAATTTGATCCGGATATCGAAATCGAAGACACCGTGTTTACTGATATCGTGAAAAAACTTGGCTGCCGGGTAAGCGGAGGGCTGAAACCCTATGAGGGCATCCAACCTCGGTTTGTTTTCCGATTATATATCGAAAACCGGTCAGCCGAGGAAGTGATGCAGAGCTTTCATCAGAAAACCCGCTACAATATCCGCCTGGCTCAAAAAAAGGGCATAGTGGTAAGATCCGGTTCCCGGAACGACCTGGGCGAATTCCACAAACTGATGGTCGAAACCGGCATAAGGGACGGGTTCATCGTCCGCACCCGCCAGTATTATGAAAAAGTATACGATTCTTTGGGTCCGGAGCATGTAAAGATATTTATGGCGGATTACGAAGGCCGGCCGGTTGCCGGGACGGTGGCCATCGTCTTCGGCAATAAATGCTGGTATCTGTATGGCGCCAGCAGCAATGAACACCGGAATCTTATGCCCAACTATCTGCTGCAGTGGGAAATGATTCAACTAGCCATCCAATCGGGCTGTGACATCTATGACTTCAGGGGAATTACCGGAGTGCTGGAGGAAAGCAATCCCTTATACGGTCTATATAAATTTAAAAAAGGCTTCAACGGCAAATTCACCGAATTTACCGGCATGATGGAATACGTCTTCAACCCCCTTACCTACATCCTAGTTGAAAACGGTATCGCGGTTTTTCGGGAGGTCCGCCGCCAAGCTTTTATCATGAGGAATAAAATGAAAAATTTGGTGCAGCTGAATCCGGAAGGTTGATCAGCCAGCAATACTATCAAATCCATAAAATTAAAGAGGTCCTGCACTTGGGGCTTGACCGGAAATGCTGACCATCGCAGAGCTGCCAGCCGTGATCTGACAATCAAATAAGCGCAACCGAAACGCTATGGCGTTTTTTTGCCATAGGGGCATCTCTCTCCCGGGAAGGCATTCCCGGAGCCAAAGCGAATAATAAACATCAGGGATTTTTTCCTGATCAGCAACCGGATATCTTGGTCTGTATGCCGCAGGTGACGGCCAAATGTAAAGCAGGGCTCAACCCACCGGTGGAAGGGAAAGGAATATCAGGCTATGAACCAGCATTCTATAGAAGAATATGCACACCTCCTTGATCAGCATGGTCTCCTGAAAGAAAAAAATTATCCACCGGCGATGGCCGGAATAATAATTGATCAGGTAGACTACAATTCACAGCTGGTGCTTCCCAACACCCTGTTTGTTTGTAAAGGAGCCGGCTTCAAGGAAGAATACCTGGATATGGCCATTGACCATGGCGCCATCATTTATATCAGCGAATGGGATTATAATAAGAGCATCCCCTGCCTGTTGGTGAAGGACGTCCAAAAAGCATTGTCGCTGGCGGCCATTCTATATTACGATCACCCCGGGAAAAAGCTGAAGCTGATCGGTATAACCGGAACCAAGGGAAAATCGACGGCTGCCTATTACCTAAAATACATCCTGGACGATTTCTTGAAAGCCCGTCATCAAAAAGATGCTGGGATTATTTCCTCCATCGATTATTACGACGGTCTCCATACCGAGGAAGCCCATTTGACCACTCCTGAATCCTTGGAATTCCAAATGCACCTTCATAATGCTGTGGAAAGCGGCCTGGAATACGTGGTAACCGAAGTATCCAGCCAGGCGCTAAAATATAACCGGCTTTATGATGTCTGCTTTGAGGTGGTAGTTTTTCTCAATATCTCCGACGACCACATTAGCCCGGTGGAGCATCCGGATCGAGAGGACTATTTTTTGTCGAAGCTGCAACTGTTTACCCAGGGCAGGACTGCTTGCGTCAACCTGGACTCCGATGATGCGGAGAGGGTACTCGAAGCTGCCAGGCACTCCAGTGAACTGATCACCTTTGGAACTGATCCCCGGGCGGACATCTACGCTTACCAGGTGCACAAAGATGGTTTCGAGACCGTTTTTAAGGTGCGGACCAACGGATATGACCAAGAATTCCGCCTGACCATGCCAGGATTATTCAACGTCGAAAACGCCCTGGCCGCCATAGCCGTCAGCTATGCGCTGGAGATACCCGAAAAATACGTCTATTCAGGCCTGATCAAAGCCCGTTCCAGCGGCCGGATGGAAATCTACTACAGCCGCGACCAGGAAAAAATTGTCATTGTTGATTATGCCCACAACAAACTGAGCTTCAACAAGCTCTATGAATCGGCCAAAATGGAATTTCCGGACAGATGGATTATAACCGTATTCGGCTGTCCGGGCGGCAAAGCATTTATCCGCCGGCGAGATCTGGGGATACTCTCCGGCATGCATTCGGATAAAGTGTATCTGACTGCTGAGGATCCCGGAGCAGAAGATGTCCGGCATATCAGCGAAGATATTGCCCAATATGTAAGGCTGCATAACGATAATTGCGAAATAATCGACGATCGGGCGGAGGCAATCCGGGCATCCATAATGTCGTCCGGCCCCAAAACCTTGATTCTCCTCACCGGCAAAGGCAACGAAACTACTCAGAAATTTGGCCAGGAGTATGTTCCCTACCCCTCGGATGTGGAATGCGCCCTGAAGTTTTTGCATGAATATGATGAAACCTGTGATAGCCGATAAGTGTTCACAGCGCTGCTCAGACTATCAAGCAGCCAGGTTAGCCTTGAAACCTGGCCTCCCTTCCCAACGATTAATTCATGGAGGTAGCATCGTTTGAAAACCGTCGATAGAGATTTCCTTCCCTTGGTGCTGGGAAACGACATCAATGCCTACAGCATGGCCCGGGCCTTTTACGAAGCATACCAGGTCAAGACCTGGGTGATGGGGAAATACTCCACGGGACCCAGCTGCCACAGCAAAATCATCGAATATCAGGCGCACCCCATGCTGGACCAGCAAGAAGTTCTGGTGCCCATGATCAACGACCTGGCCAGTCGGTGGCCGGAAAAGAAGATCATCCTGTTGGGATGCGGAGACAATTACGTGGAACAGATCATTAAGAATCGGGGGCTGTTCTGTGACAATGTGGTAGCACCCTATGTGGGCGAGGATCTGATGCAGGCGCTGATAACCAAGGAGAGCTTTTATCAGATGTGTGATCATCATGGGCTGGATTATCCGGCTACTGTGATCTATAACCAGGGTATGGGTGAAGATTACCATTTGCCCTTTGGATTTCCGGTCATCCTCAAACCCTCCAACACTATTCAGTATTGGGAAAATGAGTTCGCCGGTCAAAAAAAGGTCTACATGATACAGGACCGGGATCAACTGGTGCAGGTTATCAGGCAGATTTATCAGGCAGGCTATAAACACAACCTCATCATTCAGGATTATATTCCTGGGGAGGATACGGTCATCTGGACCATGAACTGTTTTTCCGGAAGGGATAAAAAGGTTCGGCTGATGTCTTTGGGGCACGTAATGCTGGAAGAGTACACCCCCCATGGGTTGGGCAACGCCGCAGTGGTAATCAACGATTACAACCAGGAACTTTCAATTAGGATCAGGGATTTCCTGGACAGTATCGGGATGGAAGGTTTCTGCAATTTCGATATCAAATACGACTATCGGGATGGTAAATTCAAGCTGTTTGAAATCAACCTCCGCCAGGGACGCAGCAGTTATTACGTAACCGGTGCCGGCTTCAACCTGGCGAAATATGTGACCGAGGAATATATTTACCAAAAACCGCTGGGATTCGAAATCGTCCAAGCGGAGCACCTGTGGACAGCGGTGCCGATGTGGGTGGCCTACCGGGTCGTAAAAGACCCAGCGGCGGTAAAACAGATGAAGCAGTTGGTCAGAAATAAGCAAGCGGTCAATCCTTTGTTTTTCAAGGTTGACAAAGATCCGCGGAGATTGCTGCATATCTGCAGGTCGCATCTCAGCCATTTCTTAAAGTATCGGGCTTATTACTAGGAGCCAGACCGTTCCGACAAAAATCCCCGGGTAATCGAAGACTCCGCCAGGGAACTTCGATCACCCGGGGCTTTTATTCGCGTCAGCCTAGGAGATGTGTTTGATGTCGATCTTCTTGTCGACCTTGATCGTATCATTGCGGACCAGCTTAACAAACATCGCCGCCGCTGCTGGATCAAATTGTGTTCCCATGTTGTTGGATATCTCGTTCAATGCCGCCCCGACACTCAAGCTGGCTCGATAAGGGCGGTTGGAGGTCATGGCGTCGAAGGCATCGGCAATCGCCAGAATCCTGGCGGTAATCGGTATGTTTTCTCCCTTCAGACCACGCGGATAGCCTTTACCGTCCCATCTCTCGTGATGAGCTATCACCGCGGGAATAACATGATTCAGGGACGGAAGGTGTTGGATGATGGTTATCGACATTTCTGAATGCTTCTGAACGATACTGAATTCTTCAGCCGTCAAGCGGCCGGTCTTGGTAATGATGTCTTCAGGTATCCCTATCTTACCAACGTCATGGAGGAGAGCTGCCTCCCGGAGGATTTCAATATGGGCATCATCCAATGCCATGTTGGCTGCCAAGGCAGTTGCATAAACGGCTACCCGCTGGGAATGACCGAAGGTATAGTGATCCTTGGCATCGATAGCGGCCGTCAATGCATAGATGGTAGCCGTATAATTGGGGGGCGTCACCCGGTTTTCATTACCTTCCACATGGACTCCTTCGGAAATCCCGGCCCTTGGAGTGTAAACCACCGTTTGGTTTTTGCCTTGGTTTTTGGCGGTATACATGGCCAAATCGGCGCGCTTTAAGAGTTCCTCGGCGTTGGGGGCTGCGTGGGGATAGGTGCAGACCCCAATGCTGGCAGTTAAAAACCGTTGGGTCGCGTTGCTCATGTTAAAGAAATTGGCTTGAATTTCCATGCGAATCTTCTCGGCCACCTCGTAGGCCATCCTCGAATCATGGTAAGGCAGTAAAATGGAAAATTCTTCGCCGCCAAAACGGCAGACCACACCCTTCTGTCCGACCACTCCGGTCATGATAGAAGCTACCATTTCCAGGGCCCGGTCACCTTCCACGTGACCATAAAGATCGTTGTAGAGTTTGAACAGGTCCAAGTCGATCATGATCAGGGAAAGCTCCGCTGCCCCCATTTTTTCGATCTGCTCGGCAAGTGATTTGAAGAAATACCTGTGGTTGTAAAGCTTGGTCAGATTATCGGTGATCGCTTCTTTCTGGGATCGGGTATATAGCCTGGCGTTTTCAAAGGCCACGGCGGAGGAAGCACCCAGGTAATTAAGCAGATCCTGATCATCCAGGGTATAAGCGGTATTGTTCTGCTTGCCGGTTAGCATCAGCATGCCGATCAAATCATTGCCGCTTTTCATGGGTATGATCAACTCGATATCCAGGTCCCGCAGATCCCGCTTTTCCTTTTCCCACATGGACTTGAAAAACGGCATGGAATCCATGGCATCCCTGGTTAGACCGGTCTTGTTTCTGATGAGCCATTTTACGATGGGATCGTCAACCGGGATCTGCACATCGGGCCTGTATAATTGGGAGGAAGTTTGGAATACATCGTAGCACCTCTCCTCCTCATTCTTCATGAATACCAACATCTGCTTGACGTGGAGCGCCATCTGGACCGATTCGATCAGCTCCCTGGCGATGCTCCTTAAGTCCAATTTATTGGAAATACCGACACTGAAGTTCCTCAATGCCTGACGCTGAGAGTACTCCGCCTTGAGGAAAATCCGATTAACCAATTTGTCAATTATCCGATACAGGGGCTGGAAAATGATGGCGACCATCAGCGCAGACAGCGTCTGGAAATAGGGAATGGCCTCCTGGTAAAAAGCTCCCAAGTTCTTCTCCACAAAAAAGACCGTATAAACATAAACCACCGTGAGCAACATGGCAAATAGGGAGTACACCAAACCCTTGGTCATCATGAACCGCAATTCCAGCATGCGGTACTTATAGATGGCCACGGTGACTAAAATGGCATTGATGAAATAGGCCAGGATATCCACCGGGTATTTTCCTACCGCGGGGACCGCATTAAACAGGGAACCGATAAACATGATCGACATTCCCAATATGATGAGACTCATCTGCCCGAACTTACTGTTGCCCTTCTTCAGACTTTTCCTTACCTTCAGCATTACAGCAAGCATGGTCGAGAAAATGAAGAAATACATGGGATAAGCCAGCGAACCCAAGGTGTAATCGTAGGAGACTGCCGTGAATTGATAGCCGTTGACCGTCACCACGTCCAATATGGCCCCGGCTTTGTTGACTACATAACCCATCATGTCTACGGTAATCGCCAGGACCGCCAGGGCTCCCCAGATAAAAATGCCGATCCTGCTGACCGAGTGAGTTAAAACCGATACGAAACAGTAGAGCAGGTATGGAACTGCTATCATCCCGGCGATCATCACTTTGTCCCAAAATAGCACCCCGGGGTAGAGCTGATAAGACATGAAAACCGCCGAAGCCGTAGAAACGAT
>CAZDND010000041.1:0-12852 GCA_964506825.1 uncultured Syntrophothermus sp. | reverse complement strand
CAAGGAGTATTACCATGATTTGGAGGACACCTTGCGAGAGCTTTTGGGGGGAGATCTTCATTCCGAAATAGGCATCCGGACGGTATTGGATTCCATGATTGAATTGATGGCGACCCTTCCGATGTACGGGATCGATGATGAACTATTACGGCAAGCCCTGCTCAAATTTCCGCCGGTTAATGTCATGATTCCACTAGGGTGCAGCAGCACCTCCCAGCTTTTGGATCGATGCAATGTCCGCGATGCTTTTGCCTTAACTGCCCTTATCGAAGACTCCATTTACGTTGAAAAGGTCAATGAATGGATATTATCCAATGTTTCCCCTGAACACTTAGGTGAGCAACCTTTCGAAGTGATCATCCTGGGTGAACATTCGCAATTTGCCCCCTTAAACCTATCCTCAAGTGGTACATACAACCGGCTATCAAACCGGTTAGTCCTGCACCCTCTGAAAGAGAACATGGGGGGCGAATTCCCTTATATCCGTTTTTTCCTTAATGTCGATTATCAGGTGGCAGTTGCCTCCAATCTTTCCAGAATTTGGAGGATTTATGCAAGGGAGAAGAAGAACCTGGGCCGAAAGATAGGAAACTCTCTGTCCCGGTGGCTGGACTCTGGTCAATATTCGGTAAACAATATTTTGGAAAATCGGCATCATCGCCTTATTGCCGGTTCAATCCGGGTAATGGCCAATTCGCTGGAAAACGCCGGTCGAACCAAAGAAGGTGATATGCTGCGGATAATGTCCGAATCCTATGGCTTAAGTCAGCAGATGAAAGACGGGGTTTTCATCCCTCTTTCAGCCTGGACTTGGTCATTGTATAGTACCAAAGGCGGACGTAATGTGCCTCCTCCCATATATGCGGAGGTTGAAGAAAGATGGTTTAACCAAGAGATCCTACAAGAGTTATATGTCGCCTTGGGGTTCGAACGTCGGGCAATATATCATCAGATGGTTCAGGCAATCGGGGACGGCAGGGGAAGCGAAGACTTATTGGATATGGCTCTGGGAATCACCACCGACAGTGTAACTGCAGTACCCCAACACATGTCAGGAGTGCCCCCGGCGACACCCCTAACCAGACTCCCCAACAACCCCATTTTACAGCCCATTGCGGAAAATTTCTGGGAATCGCGATATGTTCTTAACGCGGCATCCTTTCGTCTTGGGGAAATCGTCTATATTCTTTATCGTGCTTTTGGTGATGACGAAGTATCCCGTATTGGTTTAGCTATTACCGACGGTTACACCGTAATCGAACGCCTGCCTGAACCTGTCTTTGTTCCGGAAACCGAAGCCGAAGTCAGAGGCTGCGAAGACCCCAGAGTGGTGTTGATTGATGATTACATATATATGCTTTACACGGCCTACGATGGCACGACTGCTCAAATAGCAGGCGCGTCCATATCCATTAAGGATTTCCAGCAGCGTAGATTCGGCAATTGGCAAAGACGGGGTCTAGCCTTTCCAAAAGTTTGGAACAAAGATGCCGTAATGCTGCCAGAGAGGGTTAATGGTTATTATGCGTTGTATCATCGTATTGAGCCCAGCGTTTGGCTTACTTATCTCGATAAGCTTGATTTTCCTGCCCCCAGAGAAAGACATGCGGTGATTCTCGGCCCACGGTCTGGCAGAATGTGGGACTCAGTCAAAATCGGAGCCGGTACTCAGCCAATAAAGACCGTATATGGGTGGCTGATGATCTATCATGGAGTCGATCAAAATAAGGTTTATCGTTTGGGCGTTCTCCTGATCGACCTGCTCCATCCCGAAAGATTGCTGTACCGATCTCCCAATCCGGTACTTGAACCTCAGACAGACTATGAACTGGGGGTTGCTGGTCGTTCCTGGGTTCCCAATGTTGTATTCACCTGCGGAGCGGTTTCCGCTAAGGATAAGGACATCCTTGATGCTGATGATGAGATTATTGTCTACTATGGTGCAGCAGATTCTTATCTTTGCGGAGCGATTGGAAGGGTCGGAGATCTAATTCCTAAGACCATCAGAGAACAGGTCCGCAACAAAATCTAGAGTTGCCCAAAGATCTGGTGGGGGAGTCGAAAAGTGGAATCAGGTCAGTTGCTTAGTGGACCTGATTCCGAATAATCACACGGCAGACATTATTTAGCATCTGTCGAGAATGCCAAATTCTTTTCTATACTCATTGCTGCTAATATCAACCATGAAGTTCATGCATGTCGTCATTTATTTACCCCAGCCTACTCTAACACGAATCTCCATGCACAATGCCAATTCGGACCAGTCTCGTCTGGAGGACATCCGATGCAGGTAGTCTTGATACGCGGATCAATAGTCTCCGCAAAAAGACTATACTCCGGTATTCCAACGGGCTTGCATGGGAAGAAATCCATTCCTTTCTCTTGGCGGGCTCTCTGAACCCGGCAGGTGTCCATGTAGAACAACAGAGTCGATGGGTCGTGCCGCTCAGAATGCTGCTCGTTCAGAAAGGCATACATCCTATATTTCAAGCACTCTTCCAGGGCATCCAAACCGCCTCCGGACTGGATGCCGAGTAAAGACATTATGCGCTTGGCTTCCAGGACGGTCTGCCTTTCCCAGGCTTCAACATCCAATTTTATGGCCTCATCCATGCCGTGATGTCTTTCGATAGCCTGAAACCACAAGCCGTCGTGGGATAACCAACGTTTGGCAAAATCAATCGCTAATTCCCGCCACATATGTTCCTCGACGTAATCGTAATTCACGGGTATTCCTCCTAATCTCTTTAAAATACTACATCAAAGAGGCAATGATCGCTTTTTGGATCTCGTTGGTACCTTCTATGGTGCTGAGGACGCGGGCATCACGCACATACTTGTCGGCAAATGTGTTTGCCAGGTATCCCTCTGCCCCAAGAATTTCCGCAGTTCTGATGGCTATCTGTTGGGCGATTTCACTGGCATAAAGCTTAGCCATCGAAGACGCCGTGGTATAATCCTGGTCTTGATCAATCAGCCAACTGGCTTTCCAGGTGATCAAGCGAGCCAGCTCGATTTTGGTGGCCATCTCGGCTAGTGCAAAGGATACCGCCTGGTTGTGAATAATGGGTTTGCCAAATTGCACTCTCGATCTTGCATGTTTTAAGGCCAAATTGTATGCCGATCTGGCTAACCCAACGGCCACGGCAGCAACTAAAACCCGACCCCTGTCAAGGATTTGCGTTAACAGGAGGTACCCGCTGCCGGCCCGATCGCCTCCCACCATGCTTTCCGCAGTAACTCTTACATCATTGAGGATGACCTCAGAGGTATTGGCGCAGCGAAGTCCGGATTTATTCCGCACCCTGCCAATGGAAACCCCTTCTGTTGAGGATGGTAGTATGAATAGGCGTAAGGAGGATCTTTTATTGATCGGAGGTGATGTCACAAATACCGAAAAGAAACTGGCGATCGAAGCATTCAGCACATAGTCCTTGGTACCGGAGATCAAGTAATCATTATCACGGGCTGCAGCAATACTCGTGATGGATGCCACGTCAGAACCTGCGCCCGCTTCGGTCAGTGCAAAGGCTGCCACCCGGGGAGGTTGTGAGGTCAGTATCGGCAGGAAGTCTTCCTTTTGCTGTTTGCTGCCGGCCAGCAATATCGGGCTGGCGGCATGAAGATTGGCATTCACAATTGAGGCCACCCCCGAACATCCCGCTGCAATCTCTTCGATAACAAGGGTGGTGGAAACCTGGTTTAATCCCAAGCCCCCATATTCCTGGGGAATTGATGGACAAATAAGGTTCTGCTTGGATAGGATTTCGAGCACAGACTTATCAAACGCAGTATCTCCTTTTGAGTCCAGATCTAAGGCGATAGGAATAATCTCCGCCTGCACAAACTCACGGGTTCGGTCGACCAGTCGTTTCTGATCCTTGGTGAGCTCAAGGTTAATCACCGGTTTTCCTCCTTTTGGCGCCGCCAACGAATATATCCAATGTAATCCAGCATTTCCTGCCGTTCTTCGGCATCAAGTTCCTCTATCATGCTATGTAACCGAACAACATCCTTGTCGTCAGAATCGGAAGCTGGGGAAATCTCATCAGGCATTTTGGATTCCATGAAGTTGTCAATAGGCATATGCAAGGCTTCAGCAATCAGCTCAAGCTGAGAAAGGTAAAGACGCCTTTTGCCTTTTTCATAGTTGGATAGGGCAGACTGGGAACAGCCCACCTGACGGGCTAATTGTTTCTGGCTGAGCCCATTCAACTCCCGGGCTTGTTGAATTTTACGGCCAATTTCCTTAAATGCCATGATATGCCCCCAAATTGTTAACCTTAAAGGTTTTACCTTGATTAATATTGTAGAACACCGCTCTTATCATAGCAATAAAGGAAGGAAAGCGATCGACAATGTCGATTCCATTGATCATTCAGATTTGGAAAGAGACTGATCTATTATTTTATGCCAGGCTGCCACCATTGGTTAATGCCCGTTAGGGGCCATTATACCCATGATGATACATTATGTCGCGATCAATAATTTCAATTGTACGTCAATTACGTTCGTGATATGATCATTACAGGTGTGATTGTTATTTCGGACAGACAAGATAGGAAAGGAGTCGTTTTCATGTTTGATTATCTTATGACCCCACAACAATTGGCCTTACGCGACGAAGCCAGAGATATGGCCAAATGGGTTCCCCGCCAGTACATCCTGGACATGGATGCAGACAAAATCAAATTCCCCAAGGAATTCCTGCAGGAATGCGCTCGCCGCAATCTGATCGGATTGCGGATTCCCAAACAATATGGAGGTCGCGGACTGGACTGGGTTTCTCACACTATGGTAGCGGAAGAGATTTGCGTCCCCGGTTATGCTTTTGGGTGTGTTTGGGGCGTTGGAGCAGACTTGGTATGCGAAGCGATCGTCAACCATGGCAGTGAGGAACTCAAACAGCGGTTAGTAGTACCCCTGCTGAAGGGCGAACTCTTCGCAGCGGAATGTTTGACCGAACCCCGTGGAGGATCGGACTTCTTCGGAGCCACCACTACAGCCGTGGAGGACGGGGACCATTTCATTCTTAACGGTCAAAAACGCTTCATAGTCGGGGGAGAAGGAGCCGATTTCTTTCTGGTCTATGCCAAGACCGATCCGGCCGGTCCTGCTAATAGATCCATGACCTGTTTTATTGTTGAGAGGGGTCCAGGAGTCACGACTGAATATCTGTATGGCCTTATGGGTTGCCGGGGTGGGGGAACATCCCGCATAGTCTTCGAGGATGTAAGGGTTCCCAAGGGCAATGTGCTAGGTGAAATTAACGGTGCCACTGCCATTTTCTATCCCATGATGATCCCTGAGAGGCTAGGAACTGCCTCTATGACCATAGGTGCTGCCCGTCCGGCTTTGGAAATTGCCACCGATTACACAGCCCAAAGAAAAGCCTTTGGTACCCAAATTAAAAATTTCCAAGCGGTTGGCTTCAAGGTTGCCGATGCATTGAACAAACTGGATACTTCCCGGAGCATGATTTATTGTACCGCCCGTGCCATTGATGCGGACATAGATTCTAAGCGAGCCCGTCGGATGGTATCCCAGGCCAAAAAGTTCGTGACCGAGCAATGTTGGGATGCGGTCAACCTCTGCATGCAGGTAATGGGAGGGATTGGGTACACTGACGTCTATCCAATTGAGAAGATTGTCCGCGACCTGCGTCTTTCCATGATATGGACGGGCACCAGTGAAATCATGAATCTGATAATCCAGACTGAATGGTATAAGGAGCGAGCCAAGGAGAAATCGCAAGATGCCAGTAAGCGAGATTGCGAATTTGACAGCATCAATGCCTTTGTTGAAGGTGAAAAGATATTTGAGTAAGCGAGGTTCGGCAGGAACTCTAGCATATTAATCCGTCACATAATGAAGGGAGGATATTGTCTATATGAATATTAGAACTTTGGATGTGGCCGCTCACACTACAGTGGCAGAAATGATGTACCGGAATGCCAGGAAATATCCGCGCAAAGAAGCTATTATTTTTAAAGACAAGCGAGTTTCCTACCGTGAACTTGACGAGCTTTCCAATCAGGTGGCCAATTTTCTGATTAAACTCGGAGTTAAAAAGGGTGACCGGGTTGGCATGTTAATGAGGAACTCCGAAAAATTCCCTGCGGTATATTTTGGTATCCTCAAAGCGGGGGCCATTGTGATTTCGATCAATATTAGCTTCATGAAACCAGAGGTTAAATATATTCTGGAAAACAGCGAAGCCAAGCTGTTCATTTTTGATGAATTCTTTGTCCCTGTCCTGACCGGCCTTCCGGAAGAGGCACCCCTGATCGAAAACTTTGTGTGTGTCAGCGAAAATCCACCAGCAGGTGCCCTTGGATACTATGATCTTATGGCTGCATCATCCACTGAGAGACCACCGGTCAGCGTAACCGAAGACGACCCCTGTTCCATTATCTACACCTCAGGGACCACTGGTTCTCCCAGGGGCGCGCTATTCACCCATCGGGCCGTCGTCTATAATGCCAGTATAATCGGAGTCGTCAACCATGGATTCAGACACTTTTCCAAAAGCCTGATCATGATGCCTTTATTCCATTCGGCTCCTCTCCATAATCATTTTCTGGGAACCAGTTTTGTGGGAGGCACCAGTGTTATTCTTGAGGCCTTTGATCCCAAGCTGTTTTTGGAGACGATTCAGGCTGAGAAGACCACTCATTTCTTCGGACCAGTGGTGGTTTACCTCACATGCTTAAAGACTCTGGACGTGAAGCAGTACGATCTGTCCTCTATGCAGCTGTTTGTCATGGGTGGAAGTCCAGCTTCTTCAGAAGACCAGGCGAGGATAATCGAAGAATTCGGTCTGAAAGGCCGTTTTCAGCAGGTTTATGGACTAACGGAATCAGGGCCGGCTGGAAACGCTCTGTTTTCCGAGGAGATCGAATTAAAACCCCGGGCCCTTGGCCTAAATGGTTGCCTGGGCGGCGAACTCATTATCGTTGACAAAGACCTGAACAAAATTGAAGAACCAGGAGTAGTTGGTGAATTGGCGGTTTTCGCGGAGTCACATATGGAAGGATATTACAATGATCCGGAAAAGACCGCAGGAACCCTGATTAACGGTTGGATACTTTCCGGTGACCTGGCTATGTACGATGAGGATGACTATATCTATTTTGTTGACCGCTCCAAAGATATGATTATCTCTGGCGGGCAAAACGTTTATTCCAAAGAGATCGAAGATGTGATCATGAGCCATCCGGCGGTGATGGAAACAGCAGTCATCGGAGTACCGCATCCCGAGTGGGGCGAAACCGTAAAAGCGGTGGTTTCGCTAAGACCGGGAGCGACGGCTACACCAGAGGAGATAATCGCTTTCTGCGAGGACAAGGTGGCAAAGTTTAAACGTCCTCGTTATGTGCAAATAATAGCTGCCATACCTCATAATCCAGCGGGCAAAATTGTTAAGCCAGAGATCAGGAAGCTATACGGGGAACCAAAAAATCAGAGCATCTAAGGGATCATACAGATGGACCCAGTTAATCAAAGAGTTGATTGGAGCCTTCATAACCTAGTCGTTTTCTTTGCCTGGGGGATGATACCCTGACACAAACCACATCCTGGTGAGCGCTAACCAGCGTTTACAGGATCTTGGCCGATAGGTTAATAATTGCTCATATATTTGCAAAAATCCCTTGATGATAGTATTCAAGGGATTTTTAGCTATGGTGATTAAATCCTGTATAATTAGAAACTCCATGCGGTTGACCCGATTGAATTTTGCGAATCCGGGCTGGGAACTGGGAATTGAACGGCGAGTAATGCAAGAATCTTCCTAAGCCGCCATTTTTGACCCAAGGTAATTATTATAACTGCACCAATGGTTTGGTTATTCGTGGCTATAGATAGTATAATTAGGACAATTGTTTACGATGATTTTTACCAACCATACTTTTGGAGGGGTCTTAATGAATAGTAATGCAAATCAACTTAGTGAACGCTTCCTGCAGCTCAAGAAGGAGCGCTCCGCCTATGTTATAGCCCATTATTACCAGCGACCCGAAGTTCAGGATGTAGCTGATTTCGTAGGTGATTCTTATACTATGGCTCTGGCAGCCCGCGATACCAGTGCGGAAATAGTATTGGTTGCGGGGGTCGACTTTATGGCTGAAACTGCTTATATTCTTAGCCCCGATAAGATGATCCTTACTCCTGAACCACAAGCCACGTGCCCCATGGCCAACGAAATAACCGCTGAAAAGGTCCGGGAATACAAGCGCAAATTTCCTGATACGATAGTGGTGTGCTATGTAAATACTCCCGCGGAAGTGAAAGCTGAAAGCGACGTATGCTGCACCTCATCCAACGCCGTTAGAATTATTCAGAAACTGCCTTTGGATGCCAGGATCCTTTTTATACCGGACCCTCATCTGGGTTTCCATGTAGGGCGCCAGTTAAACAGGCCCATTGAACTCTTCGATTCGGTCTGTCCCACCCACGAACAGGTTCGGGTTGACGAGCTTAAAGAACTTATCCAAAAACATCCGGAAGCCAAAGTGCTGGTTCATCCTGAATGCAGTCCCGAGGTGGTTGACTTGGCAGACTTTGCCGGAAGCACCAAGGGGATCATCGATTATGCATCTTCATCAGATGCAAACCAATTCATTATTGGGACGGAAATGGGAATCCTACACCCTCTGCGCTTAGCTAATCCCGACAAGGAATTCATCCTGGCTACCAAAAAACTCATCTGTCCCGATATGAAGAGTATTACCATGGATAAGATGGTTGATTCCCTGGAGAATCTGGAAACCCGGGTGCACGTCGAAGAGACGGTTCGGGTCAGAGCGCTGGTGGCCCTGGAAAAAATGATAGAACTGTCGTCATGAAAATGGCTTACTAACTATTTAACTCCAATAGTCATTTCTATCTTGGAGGGGTGCCCCAAAGCATTTTAGACTGGGCCTTTGGACAGTTGATTAAACAAGGTTCTTATTATTCTGCAGGGCATTGAGCCTGGGTGACTGGTACTCGGCTTTGCCGGCAAGGTTTTTTGTGATCGAAACCATAACCTTGATCCGAGAGGTTAGTGAAAATGAAGGGCCGAAATGCGGTTCAGAGAATCAGCCCAAATAGGGAAGCACTTCATCAAGGCTTCCCGTTCGATATCCGTCGGCATCGATAGCTGCATGAATAAACCCGCAGGATTTTACAATAGCAGATATTAGGCCTAATGAATCCAAGGAAAGTAAACCTTCCATATCCTCCCTGGACAATTCAACTCTGGCCACCGTTCCGTGGTGGCGAACTCGCGGGCTTTTATAACCCAACTTTGATAAACGAGCCTCGGCCTGCTCGACCTGCTGGAGTTTCTCCAAAGTTATTTCGTCTCCATAGGGAATACGCGTGGCCAGACAACCCCTGGCTGGCAAATCCCAATTCTGCAGCCCGACTATCCGAGCCAGGGTGCGGATTTCGTGTTTTTCAAATCCAATAGAGACAAATGGACTAGCCACCTCAGAAAACATTCTGACGGCTTTCATACCTGGCCGATAATCACTTGAATCTGAAAGATTCGATCCTTCCAGCACAAGGTCGTAGCCTTCCTTCTGAGCTATGCCCACCATAGTCTCCATTTTACATCTCTTGCAATAAAAACACCTTTCAGGTGTATTAGAGACAATTGATGGATTATGCAGATCTGGAGTGTCTATGATTCGATGGATGGCATTGATCTCTGATGCAGTATTTATAGCAGAATCTATGTCGGCATCCGCCATTAGTGGAGATCTGCAGGTAATCGCCATTACATTTTCACGGCCCAGAGTATCTATCGCGACTTTAAGAAGCAGGCTGCTGTCAATCCCGCCCGAGTAGGCAACTATGACTCTATGGGATTCTCCTATTAAGGCTTGGATTTTTTGGTATTTATCCATTTGGATTTTCATTATGTAAAATGATTCCTTTCCAATTCGGTTTGAGATCAGCCTTTTTCCATATGACAAGGATGGAAAACAAACATTGATTATGGGGTACGATGTCTTGTAATAGCACCATATAAGTGAATTATACTATGTAACCCCGCAAATAAGGAGGCCGATGGCAGTCCGCATTTCCAAAATAAACTTCGCTTAATCCAAAATTGTCTGGCAATAGCACCATATATCTGGCACAATCTATACAATACTAATCTCAATACTTCTAAGGGAGGTTGTCATGGCAGTAAAATTGGTTACGGACAGCACTTCATACATCGACTCCGCTACTCTTCAAGAACTCGATATTAGTGTAGTGAACTTGAGTGTTCATTTTCCCGATGAGTCATTTGATGAAACCGCCGTTGACTATGATTATTTTTACAAGAAGATTATGAAGGACAACACTATTCCCACCTCGTCTCAGCCTCCTTTAGGAGAAATCTGCGAATTATTTCGCAGTATCGTATCCCGGGGCGATGAGGTATTGGGTATCTTTATATCAGCTCAAATGAGCGGAACACATGATACAGCAGAAAGTGCCAAGCAAATGGTCTTGGAAGAATTCCCCTCAGCTCGCATCGAAATTATGGACTCCAAGACCAATTGCATGGCCTTGGGTCTGCAAGTGGTGGAAGCGGCGAGAGCAGCCAGTCTCGGCAAGACTATGGAGGAGGTTCTGGAAGTCGGCCACACTATCAGGAGTAAGGTGCGTTTCTACTTTGTACCTGCGAGCCTGGATTACCTCCAAAAAGGAGGACGGATCGGCGGTGCATCAGCACTAGTCGGATCCATCCTTAATATTCGCCCGATTCTCTTCGTCAACGACGGTGTCACCGATGTATTTGCTCGCGTCAGAGGAACCCGCCGAGCCAAAGAAAAAATAATTCTGCAGCTGGAACAGGACGCAAAAACCTATGGGCTTAAACACCTGCTGGTTCACCATATCCACGATCCCAAACAGGGAGAGGAATATGCTGAAGAGCTAAGTCAACTGTTTCACCGTGAGGTTTCCAGTTATTCCATCGGCCCCGTAATCGGTGCTCATGTCGGACCCGGTACGGTTGGGATTGTTTATTGTACAGATAGGTAACCAAACCACCAAATTACAACAGGGGGTTTGGTATTTCAGGGCTCACAGATTATCCTGGGAATTATGAACACCCTCAGATTCAAAACGATATACACTCTGGGGAGGTTCAATGGTTCGCCATCGAGATGGAAGTTTTTGTCAGATGCTGCGATCAGGCCGCCAGATTTGGCGGCCTTTTTAGGGTTTTTTTCATAATATATCGTGAAGGGTAGATTGGATATGATTCTCGTACAGGCTAACCGCTTATGCAAGTCCTTTGGAGAAAACAAAATCCTTGACAGTGTAAGCTTTACAATAGATGATGGCGAGCGCTTGGGAATGATAGGGCTCAATGGCAGCGGTAAATCAACCCTCCTGGACTGTATCACCAAGACCACATTGCCGGATTCAGGTGAGATAACAGTTGCTTTCGGCAAATCCATTGGATACATGCAGCAGCTGCCTGCAATCGATTTTGATCGAACTGCCTGGGATGCTGTTATGGATGGTTATGTAGACTTAATGTCAATGCGCGGGGAAATGAATAGACTGTCTCAAGCGATCTCTGAGGCTGGCGAAGGACTCCAAAGCCTGATGGATCGCTATTCTCAGGTGTGCGAAAAATATGAACTTGGTAATGGGTATGCTTGTGAGGCGAACGTACGCCGAATAATGACCGGGTTAGGGTTCAGCCCGCTTCAATACCAACAGAAGTGGTCATCCTTCAGCGGTGGAGAAAAGACCCGTTTGAACTTGGCTCGTTTGCTGACCATTAAACCCGACATTTTGCTGTTGGATGAGCCGACCAACCACCTGGATATCACTTCCGTCGAATGGTTGGAGGGGTATCTTTCCAATTATCGCGGAACTATGTTGGTGGTATCTCATGACCGGCGTTTTCTGGACCGGATTGCCACCAGAATAGTTGATCTTCGCAACAATTCCTTGCACTCCTATCCTGGTAATTACTCTGCCTATCTAAAGCAGCGATCCCAGGAAGATTTGGCCTTCTACAGAGCTTATGAGCGTCAACAGGAATATATTAAGCGGACCGAGGATTTCATTAGAAAGTACCGAGCTGGGCAAAAATCAAAACAAGCCAGAGGCAGACAATCTCAATTGGATCGTTTGGATAGAATTCAAGCCGTGCCTAAAACCAAGAGCATGCGTCTATCAGGAGCTGGCCTGAGTCACGAGAGCGGTGATATTGTTCTGTCGGTCCAAGGGATTTCGAAATCATTTGGAGGTCATCTACTGTTTTCGGGTATCGATTTTCGCCTTTACCAGGGGGAGCGCCTGGCTTTGGTGGGACCCAACGGTATTGGTAAAACAACTCTGCTGAAAATTTTTTTAGGGGAGGTGTCGCCTGATGAGGGAGAAGTAAGGCTTGGCAGCAGGGTAAAGATCGGCTATTTAAGCCAGGAAAGAATTGATTTGAATCCAGACAACAACTTGTTGGAAGAGTTAATGAACGGCTTCAAGCTTACCCTGGAAACGGCACGAGGGCAATTGGGCCGGGTGGGTTTTGCTGGCGACCATGCTTTTAAAAGAGTTGGAGATCTTAGCGGCGGTGAGCAAAGCAGACTGGCGATTTTGAAGCTACTGCTGGGAGGCGGAAATTTTCTCATATTGGATGAACCAACTAACCACCTTGACATCGACGGATGTCAGGCCATTGAAGACCTTCTTCAAGAATATCAGGGCACTCTTATGGTGGTATCCCATGACCGTTTCTTTTTGGACCAAGTGGTAAACGAAGTTATAGCCATAGAAGATAAACTGCTGGTCAGGTACCAGGGAAATTACAGCTATTATCAGATCAAATTATATGAAAAACACCAAGTCGCA
>CAZDND010000040.1:4413-13401 GCA_964506825.1 uncultured Syntrophothermus sp. | reverse complement strand
CGACTGACTTGGGGATTTTGTAGGGAGCCAATTTTTCGCGGCACCAGTCGATTATCTCTTCAACGGTGCAAGTAACATCCGGTTTCAAGACCACATAGGCCTTCAGCACTTCTCCCCTTTGAGCGTCGGGGAAGCCGACACAGATCACATCCATTACTTTGGGATGGGCGAAGATGGTACCATCCACCTCGGAGGGGTACACGTTGTAACCGTTGGAAATGATCATGTCTTTTGAGCGGTCTACGATGGTGAAGTGCCAATCCTCGTCCCGATAGGCCAGGTCGCCGGTGTGAAGCCAGCCGTCTTTGAGCTGGTTGGCGGTTTCTTCTGGATTGTTCCAATAGCCAGCCATGATCAATGGACCTTTGGATACAATTTCACCGATTTTATAGGGCTCACCCTTGACGTCTTCGCCAGTCTCGGGATCAATCAGCTTGACCTCGGTGCTGGGATAAGGAATCCCAATACTGCCCACTTTTTTCTTGCCCATGCAGGGCTGGGAGATATTTTGGGCGACGGTTTCGCTCATGCCGCAGCCCTCTTGATAGAAAATGTCCATTTCCAGAAGTTTTTCAATCAGGTCCGGGGGACAAGGAGCTCCTCCGCAACCGACGAAAACAAACTTTTTGCCGAGATCCATACTGGCTGCCCGGGGATGGTTGACGATTCCATTCAGCATGGCCGGTACAGCAGCGAAGTAGCTGATGTCATCGAACTTATCCAGGGTATCCAGAACTTCCTCGATTTCGAATTTCGGGAGAATGATCTGCATAGCGGCATTCTTGATTGACCAGGCCATCTGGCAGATTTCTCCATAAATATGGAAGTAGGGCAGGACACAGAAGGATTTGCGGCGCTCGACCGGTATCGCCGCCGTGACCGGATTGCCCCAGTACATATTCATGTAGATACCGGCGATAATATTGGCATGCGTCAGGGTAGCACCCTTGGGAACCCCAGTGGTTCCGCCGGTGAACTGGATGACGCAGGGGTCTTCCTGTTTGATGATGGGGCGGGGGCGGGAGTGTTTGGTGGTAGACGCGATCAGTTCGTCGAAATGTTTCCAGCCTTTATCGGCAAGACCCAGGCTGGCTGAGCTGGATACGGGAGCACCCAGGGCATAGTCGCTTATGCTGGTAATGATGACGTTTTCCAGAGGTACCCTTTTGGTCAGGCTGACCATGTTGCCGATCAGTCCGTCAAAAGTGATCATGGCCTTCATTTGGGTGGACTCGGCCATAAATTCCAGCTCTTCGACGGTGTACATGGGATTCATGTTGACTACGACTCCGCCCATGGACAAAATAGCCCAGAAGGCAATCACGAACTGGGGGCTGTTGGGGAGCAGCAAGCCGATGCGCTCACCCTGCTTGATACCCAGATCGGTTAGGGCGTTGGCAAAGCGGTTCACAGTCCGGAACAGTTCCCAGAAGGTGATGGTTTTGCCGTAGAAGTAGATGGCTTCTTTATCGGGAAATTGGCTGGCGGTATTTCTAAGCACATCTGCTGCCGGATATTTGGGAATGCGGGCGATGTAAGGCACTTCCGGATCGTATTCTTTGAGCCAGGGCCTTTCCTTGATTAGCCGGTCGTTATCCAGTTCCAATGTCATCACAATACCTCCATCTCATTCGTTGATCTTCTAATTGATGCGGCCAGACCAGCATCGACCACAGGCAGCCCAGGTCAAACCAATGAGATTGGAGCGACTTACAGGTTTGAGGCAGCTGTGTTCAGTGCCGCTGACAAGCGTGTCGATTGCTGCTGTGGATGAAGTTCCGGGGTGACTCCTTGCACTTGCCGGAGATTCGGCGGACAGCAGTTCCTTGTTTGATCCTCCTCTCTTGCTCGGTTTGCCGAGAAATCCGGAAATCTACCCCACAGTACTGCCGATAATAAGCTGCAAAATATCTTGTTGAACACAATTCGACGCATTATTTTCGATACCTGCAAAAGTTGGCAAAATAATATATGCAATTTAAACAAGTGCGCCGATTGCCGCAAAGCCGAAAATATAGATCATTTTGAAACCAAAGACGGCCAGGCCCCCTGAATCATTGGGTAGTCCTGGCCGTAATCGGGATGTTATCCGAATTGGCGAAATGCACCATAAATGGTCGTCCGAAACAAGGGTGAGCCTCGGCGTGAAAGACCTTATTGATCTTCCAGGAGGAACTCCTTGATCAGTTGGTTGACTTGTTCCGCTTCCTCGTGCTGCACCCAGTGGGAAGCGTTGAATTTGACCAACCGGGCCTGATCGCAGTATTCCAGGCTTTGATCCGCTTGCTCCTCTAAAATAGCCGTATCGTCAATACCCCATAGAATCAACAGGGGCATGGTTATCCGGAAACTTGCGGGAGGTTCGTTGTGGCACTGAATGCTGGAGCGATACCAGTTGACCATTGCGGAGAATGCTCCCGGCTGGGCAAATGCCCGGCGGTATTCCTCCAATTCCTCGGGTTTGAAAGTGCCAGGCCGGCTGGTTGTTGCCAAAAGTTCAACCGGCCACTCATAGTTGTTGGCAGCACCCAGCTTCTCCGCAGCTTTGGGGAGCTGAAAAAAGAATATATACCAGCTCTTCTGCATCTGCCGGGGATTATTCAACAGGTTGCGGTTAAAGACTTTGGGATGGGGAACGTTCATGATTACCATACGCTTGATCCGTTCCGGATATTTAAGAGCCGTCCACCATGATACTGAAGCCCCCCAGTCATGTCCCACCAAATAAATTTGATCACGTCCGTAATGGTCGATCAGTCCATTAACATCCCGGGCCATGTCGTCCGATCTATAGGATTCTATCCCCTCAGGTTTGTCGCTTAAATTATAGCCGCGCTGATCGGGAACCACAACCAGGTAACCCAGTTCGGCGAAATAGGGGATCTGTTTGCGCCAGGCATACCAGAACTCGGGAAATCCGTGCAGGAACAGGATCATCGGACCGTTTTCGGGGCCAGCTTCCATAACATGCAGCTTGATACCATTGGTTTCAATATACTTTTCTCTTAGTTCCATAAATTATTGACCTCCTTGGCTTGCGAATTCGCTGAAACGGATCCGGTCGTTGGCATATAGCACCGCCTTGTCCACGGCCTGTTCCCGGAGTTCGTGAACCTTCATATATTCCGGATCATTGGACATCTTCAGAAACTGCTGCCGGGAGGGATATTCGACCAGCATCATCAGATCCCAGGTTTCTTCGCCGTATAAAAGTTCCTTCGGCTGGCTGAGGAAAATCATTTTTCCTCCAACGCCTTCAACATACTTGTTTGATTCCTGCATGTAGCGGATATAGAGCTCCTTGCCACCATCGGGTTTGAATTTCAGCAGGTTTAACATCACCACTTTACCTTCATTAGGGCTATGCTTGAGTTCCTTGAATGCCTCGATATTGGAATGTATGGTGCTCATAATGATCCTCCTCAGAAATATTAGTGTATTTTATAAATTTTATCATAAATAATAGGGATGAAGCATTTACTATCATGTAATTAGAGAGAATCCTTATAAAGGTGCCCGCAACCGACAATTATTTTCAGGGAAGAAGGTGTGGCAGATAGATTTTCTGAATATCAAATCCTTGGATACAAAATTCCTGGTGGCGCCTTCCATGCAGTCTGGCTACGAGTTGAGTCTGGTCTGGTCCCGTGAGCAGGGCGCCTGGTTCAATCTTCGGCCCGCTACAATCAAAGGTATCGCCCAGGGGATCGCCGAAGGTTTTTTACGGGAAAATGGTATAAAGGCCATCAGCAGGGCGGAAACCGAACAACTGGTCGAGGAGATCGTCCAGGGATTGGGAAAGGCAGGCTTGCTCAGCTATTATCAACAGCGGCGAACCGGAAAAGGGCTGGTCAGAGCCTTGCACGGCACCATATGCGAGGTCCGCGGCTGTGGTTTGAAAGCTTCGCAATTGGAGCGGAGCAGTTTGGTCTCCAGCCCTCGCGGCAGAGATTTCATAAATATTTTGAGGGCTTTCGAGGATCATCTCCAGATTGCAGGAAAACTGGATGGCGCGGGGTTGGTCCAGCTTGCTGGCGAGTTGGCGAATCAAGGGATCGGCCTGGAAGGAGTTTTCCTGGTGCCGGATTTTATGGAATTATCTCCTCTGGAAATACTGCTGTTCAAACGATTAGCCTGCCAGGGCGCCCGGGTGGTACGAGTCAGCCGCCCGTTGCTCCCCCCGAACGGTGCTGATCAGGAGTTAGGCGGTAATCGCGCGATTGAGCCGTGGATCACGGCGTCCGGCAGCATTAATTTTGAACGGGTTGATGCCCGCCAGGATCCAGGATCCCCAGAGGACCGGGGAATTTGTTTGGATCAGGACCTTGAAATTGATATGTTCAGAGCCTACGGCATATCCAACGAGGTCAGGGAAGTCCTGCGTCGGATCAATGAGTCTGGATTACCGCTGGATCAGGCGGCGGTGGGATATGTGGGCTCTGAGTACCCGGAAGCATTTTATCTTTTGGCGCGGGAACTGGGATTCAAGGTTACCTCCGCCGAAGGATTCTCGGCCGTCCTAAGGCGCCCAGGACGTTTTATGATAGGGATAATCCATTGGATTAGCCATGATTTTTCTTCCCGGCTGCTGGTGGAACTGCTCCGTGATGCCGGCATGGAGATAAGAGACCCTGCGGGAGGAGTGATAGCCGTTTCCGAAGTGGAAAGGCTATTGAGTAAGGCTGAGGTGGGCTGGGGCAGAGACCGGTACCGATTGCTGAACCATCTGGCCGAAAGGCTGGAAAGCCAATCCCAAAGGGAGTCTGACCGGGTAACGGCTGCAGAACCCGGCTTGGGAAAGGGACTGATGGACGAATATGGTCTGCCTGAGGACACAGTATCCGCCGACGGTTCGGCGGACCATATGCAGTCGATGACAAGGTCCAGTACTGCATCAATAGCGAGTTCAGAAGACCTGCCGATGGTGCTGCGGGCCATTGATCAGCAGATTTCCGGTTGGCTGGTGTCTATTCCGGTGCCGGATGCAGCCCAAACCGTAAGCTGGAGGGAGATCTGCAGCGGTGCGGCTGAGATCTTGAAACAAAGCCTTCATATGATGACTATGGAGGAACTGGATCAACAGGCTGCAGACGCTTTGCAGCAGCTGTTGGAAGCGGAGGGCAGCCTGGAGGACTTGCGGCTGGGGATGGACGAGGCTATAAGGCGCCTGGAGGAACTGGTGCTGGGCACGAGGTCGGGCAACAGCGGTTCCAAACCGGGACATTTGCATATCATGCCCTACCGGCAGTTGATTTGGATCCAGCGCCCGCTTACTTTTCTGGTGGGTCTGGATGGATCGTCATTCCCAGGCCGGGCGGTGCAGGATTCCATATTGTTTGACCTCGAACGGCAAGAGCTGCATCCTGGACTGAAGCAGTCCCGAGATGGGATCCGCACCAGCTGGCGGTTTATGAACCAGGTGCTAAGCTCCCGGCGGGGACGGCTGATTATGAGCTATACCAGCATCGATCCGGTTGATATGCGTGAAAACATGCCTTCAGCGGTCATATTGCAGGTCCTGCGGCTTAGCATGGGGGATGCCCATCTCGATTATGAGCATTTGTTAAGAAAAATGGGTGATCCATCGGGATATATACCCGGGAAAGGGATCTTTCTGGACGAGAGCGAGTGGTGGCTGCAGGAGTCCCTGCTTCGAGGCCAGGATGTCCAAGCCGAGGCGCTGCAGTATTTCGAAGCTCTGCGACGGGCCGAGCAGGTCCGTCAGGCTCGTGAGGCCTCGGAACTGGGTGCTTTCGACGGCATCATCGGACCATACCGGGAAGAGTTGGATCCATGCCGTACCCGAGCAATTATGTCTTCCAGCCGGATAGAACTCCTGGGAGGATGTCCTTACAAATATTTTTGCCGCTATGTCCTGAATGTCAAGCCTCCCGAGCTGCTTGAATTCCAGGCCGGACGCTGGTTGCAGCCTCATCAGCGGGGCAGCCTGCTCCATGAACTGTATCATCGATTCCTAAAAATCTGTATGGAACAGGAGGATCCGCTGGATTTGGATGGGCGAAACGCCCTCATCAAGAATTTGGCCCGGGATCTCTGCCATCAATGGGCAGTCCGGATACCTCCTCCCACCATGACGGCTTGGGAGGTCGAAAGCAGTGAAATAATCAGGGCAGCCGAACTGTTTTCCGGGGGGATGTCCCGGTTTGGAGAATATGTTCCCGTTTTACTCGAGGTGCCCTTTGGAATGGGAGAAACGGCGGTAGGAAAGAATGGTCACGGATTGGTTGAACCCCTGGAAATTTATCTGAACCAGGAAGACAATTTTCTGCTGCGGGGGGTGATTGACCGGGTTGACCAGCACCAGGATGGCCATTTTGCAGTATGGGACTACAAGACCGGGAGCAGTCGCGAATACAGTGAAACTGGCTTTATCAAGCAAGGCCAACAGATTCAGCATGCCCTGTATTCCATGGCAGCGGAGGAAATTCTGCGCCGGGAAGGGCTGCCCTCAGCGGAGGTTAAAAAGGGGGGCTACTACTTTCCTACCCAACGGGGGGAAGGGCGCCTGATCGAGCGGGACGAGAGCAGGCGGGCCCAGGTATTCGAGGCGCTGCAGATAATGTTCCATTTTTTGGGGGAGGGCACCTTCTTTGCAACTGGTGACGATAAGCTTTGCCGTTACTGCGACTACCTTGAGGTCTGCAGACCGGCCGAAACCTTGTCGCGGAGAAAGGGGATTATGGAAAATGGCCTGCTGGATTACCAGTTGGAGTGGAGGAGGCTGAGAGATATTGAGTAATGATTCACTGGTGGATCTGCCAGCCCGCAACAGGATAAGAACCGATTTATGTTCATGCCTGCTGGTCGAGGCCGGGGCCGGTTCGGGCAAGACGTCCAGCCTGGTGGAACGCATGACGGCATTGATACGGGAAGGCGAATGCCAGATTACTCAAATGGCGGCCGTAACCTTCACCCGTAAAGCCGCGGGAGAGATGAAGAGCCGTTTTCACCTGGAAATGGAAAAACAATTGACTGCTGAGGAGAATCCTGACTTCAGGGAGAACCTCCGTCGGGGCATTCTGGATATAGATACCAGTTTTATCGGCACCATACACTCCTTCTGTGCACTGCTGCTGCGGGAAAGGCCTTTTGAGGCCGGGTTGGAACCTGGTTTCACAGAAATTGACGATATTCAAGACCGAATCCTGTTGTCGCAGACCTGGCATGAATACCTGGAAGAAGCTCGCGTGAGCCGGTGGCAGCAGATGGAGGAGATAGCATCCCTGGGCATAGACGTGCATGATCTGTTTGGCTTTTTTGCCGCCTTGGCACAGTTCCCGGAACTGGAAATACCAGTTGACTTGATACCAAAGCCGAAGCTGGATGGAGTGCGCAACAAGGTAGGAGAGTTCCTGGATTACACCGAACAGGTGTTGGAGAGCGGCATGATAGGGTTGGAACCGGACAAGCTGCAGACCCTGCTGATGAAGGCTATCAGACGGAGGCGGCATATGGGAATGGATGAGCTTCCCCTGGTGCAGCTGATGACGGCAATGGATAAATCAGCCAAACCTACCTTGAATCGCTGGTCAAGTCCGGAGCTGGCCCGCGAGATGGCTGCCAGTTACGAAGAGCTTCGCTGTGAAGTAATCCAGCCAATCCTGAAGGCTTGGCGTGAGTACACCTACCCACAGCTGGTTCGGTTTGTGCTGCCCTCGGTAAAAAGAGCTCAGCAGCATAGAATGGCGGCTATGCAGCTAAACTTTCAGGATCTGCTGGTTATCACATCGGAGCTGCTGAGAGACAATCCCGACATGAGAAGATTTTTCCAGCAACGTTTTACCCACCTCCTGGTGGATGAATTCCAGGACACTGACCCCCTGCAGGCCGAGATCATGTTTTACCTGACCGGCCAGGATGTTCAGGAGCGGGACTGGAGAAAATTGGTACCCAGACCGGGCAGTCTGTTTGTGGTGGGGGATCCCAAACAATCCATTTATCGCTTTCGGCGGGCGGACATAAATATGTATCAGGAAGTCAAAGAGCTGATGATGGTTAATGACGCCGGACAGTACCCGGCGGGAGATATGGGAAAACTCGAGACCTCAGATCCCGTATTGAGCCTGATATCGAATTTCCGCTCGGTTAAGCCCATCGGGGAATTTGTCAACCAGGTGTTTCGGGATTTGCTACCGGAGGAGGCGGATGAATACCAGGCTGCCTTCGCGCCCCTGGAGACGGTTCGGCAGGTGGAAGAAGGCCATGTGGCCGGAGTGGCCCGCCTATCGATCTCAGACCATCCTCGCAACCGGAGGGAATTGATCGTGGCTGAAGATTCCCAGCGTATTGCAGCCTGGATTCGCCGGGGGTTGGACGGAGGCATGGCTCTGACCAGATCGGAGGACGAGAAGCAAGCTGGGCTGACTGAACAGCCTCAGCCCAGGGATTTTATGATCCTGCTTCGGTACAAAGCAAATATGGACGCTTATGCGGAGGCTTTGCACCGCCGGGGTATCCCATTTCGGATATCTGGCGGCGATTCGTTCAAGGGATCCAAAGAACTGGGCGAGATATTGATCATTGTGCGGGCATTGCTGGCGCCTGATGACCCGGTCCGGGTAGCGGCTGCATTACGGGGAGATTTCTTGGGATGGAGCGACCGGCATCTATGGGAGTTCCGCCGCCGCGGGGGTGAGTTCAAGATACCCAGCGCTATCCCCGATGATATGCCTCTGGATATGGCCGATCTTGCAGAACGGACCCTGCAAAACCTGGAGCTTTTTAGTCAATGGCTTGCAGAATTGCCCTTTACGGTGGCTGTGCGCAGAATCTGCGGCTGCCTGGGGATTACACCCCAGATGTATTCAGCCGAGTTGGGTCAGGCCAAAGGGGCGCACCTGCTCCAGCTCTTGGAGATTCTGGAGGGGGAAGAACGAAGCGGACAAACCTCACCCTATTACCTGGCGGATTTGATGGCCGAGCTGCTGGCAACGGGAACCGAGGAGGAGATCGAGGTAATTCCCGGGG
>CAZDND010000040.1:0-4359 GCA_964506825.1 uncultured Syntrophothermus sp. | reverse complement strand
TTGTCTTTCTGGCCAATCCCACCAAACGTAATCCAATTGAACCCCGTTTCCACATAAACCGCCAAAGCCGCTCAACCCAGGTGGGAGCGGATCGGCCGGAATCGAGCCCACCAAGTCCCTTCGGTCAGGGCTTCTTTGTGGCTGAAAAGAAGTTGGGTGATTATGGGGCCGATATAATTGGTTATCCACGGAACTGGGATAATATGATGGCGAAAGAGGCAAGCTAGGAAGTCAGGCTTTTATATGTAGCCGCGACCCGGGCCCGCAACCTGCTGGTGATAAGCCGGTATCCCAAATCCTCAGCCAATAATCCTTGGGCAGCGTTGGAGCCTGGACTGGTTGGAGCTCCTGAGTTGGAAAACCTGGGGTCGGAGGAAGCAGTGTCCGGCGAAAGCGAAGCAGAATCTGCAGGGATCAGCCTGCCAGGCAATTCCAAACCCGGACTTCCAATAATGGGGACAGCCGGTGAATACCAGGCGGTGGCCACCGCCAGCCCACCGGCGGGCACCCAGGAACCCCCTGGGCTTACGGGGGCGCGGCGGTTCTTCCTGGCCAATCAGGAGACTGTGCATCGATCCAGCTACAGCCTGAGGGCGGCGGGAGCTAAATCGATCGACGGGCTGCTCACTCGGGCAGCCGTAGCCGGCAAAGGTGCCAGCTGGGGCACTGTTATCCACCGGATGCTGGAACTAATCGCCCAGGCGGATGTCTTCGACAGTTTGGGGATGGCGGTCCGAGCGGAAGAAATTTTGCAGGAAGAAGGCCGCAGTCCTGATGAAGCTGGGGAAGTGATGGGGGTGTTGGCAGGGGTGATTGATTCTCCCTTCTGGCACAGAGTGGCCGCCAGTTCCCGTCGCCTGACCGAGGTGCCTTTTTCCGCATTGGAACTGCCGGTCGGGAGCGGTCAGGAAACCGTCACCAACGGAGTGATCGACCTGGCCTTTGCGGAAACAGACGGGTGGGTTATCGTTGACTATAAAACAGACCTGGTGGAAGGCGAGGGGCGGCTTGATGGGCTGGTCAGGCGATATGCTCCCCAGGTGGAGGCTTACCTAAGCTATTGGCAACAGATAACCGGGACCAAAGTGGTTGAGGCGGGAATCTATTTTGTATCCGGCAACCTCTGGGTTCCAATTGGGCCCAATTGAATCTGCCCGCGAGGGCCGACTCTATCAGGGTGCGGTGTTGGTCTCCTCCAGGCAAGTTGGCGATAGATCTTCAGGAGGATGAACGAAGGGGGGCGGTGTGCGTGGTCGGACCAGGAAGATACCGGCATTACAAGGGACAGGAATATGAGGTCATCGGGATTGGCAAGCATTCCGAGACTATGGAGAGGCTGGTTTTTTACCGGGCATTGTACGGCGAAATGGAGCTCTGGGCTCGGCCGGCGGAAATGTTTCTGGAAAAAGTTGCTGTGGGGGATCTCCTGGTGCAGCGCTTTGAGCCCGTCTCAACGGACTTGGAGGAGAGCCCATGAGCCTTTTCACGATTGACCAGGAAAAATGTAAACAGGATGGTATTTGTGTCGAGGAGTGCCCCCAGGGCTTGATATCCATGGGCAAGGGGGAATTCCCGGTCCCGATCGGTGGGGCGCAAGAGCTGTGCCTAAACTGCGGGCATTGCGTAGCAGTGTGTCCCCATGGAGCGCTGGCATTGAAAACAATGAGGCCGGAGGACTGTCTGATGGTAAATAGAGAGGTGCTGCCGGATGCGGAATCAGTAAGGCAGTTGATGTGGTCCCGCCGTTCAGTGCGCAGGTTTCGCAATTGGCCGGTGGACCGCGAACTCCTGATCCGGATCATTGCCACGGCCCAATATGCCCCGACCGGCGGCCACAAGCAGGAAGTTTATTGGATGGTGGTGGAAAAGAGCACCCAGGTCAGGGATATATCCAGCAGAGTGATCGAATGGATGCGACAGATTCCCGGGCAGACCAATGATCTGAAATATGCTGAGCGGATGCAGCGATTAGCTGAGGCCTGGGACCAAGGAGTGGACAGGATTAGCCGGGGAGCACTCCACCTGATCATAGCTCACTATCCGGAGGATATACCGGCGGCCTATACGGACTGCGTGATCGCCCTGAGCTATCTGGAGCTGGCCGCCTATTCTGCAGGGTTGGGAGCGTGTTGGGCAGGCTACATCAGCAACGCCGCCAATGCTTACCCTCCGTTGTTGAATGTATTGGGACTTGCAACCGGGCATCTATGTGCCGGGGCCCTATTGGTAGGCTATGCCCGTTATCCTTATCACCGAATACCCCTTCGCAAACCTCCGGACATCATCTGGCGTTAACGGTCTGCGTTGGGCAGGAAGAAACCCTAAGTGGTAACCGGTCACGGCCCGCTGCCTTCATGAATGAGGATACCCAGAATCGGACTCTTGTTTTTGATTCTATATTATTGAAGAGGCAGAAATTATCCGACGAAGACGGAATAGTGTTACAAATTGTCAATTTAACACACTGGGATTGTTGGATCTGTATTTTTTCAGGACGCAAGAAAAGACAGATATTGTAACCAGCAACACGTCGACAAGGGATGGCGGCTTCCAAATTCAGGGTGGACATTCTGCCGTTGAGCATGGATATACGGTAAAATAGGCGGATGTTTCGTCTGAACAAAAAAATTTTTTGGCGGTGCCAAATCTTAGAAATCCAATCTACTCCGATGGGGTACAATTTGCTTTGATTTTCGAAGTGTTCCGTAATGTTACAGTTTGGCGGAAAATATTTAAGTTTAGGTGTCTAACTATTGAATAATTGTGTCCAAAAAGGTATCATGGGTTTAGTGAATAAATCATTATCGGGAGAGGAGATTTACAATGTTGAGAACAAAGGAACAGTATATGGCCGATTTGGCCAAAAAGAACCCGAACCTATATTTTAATGGCAAGATACTGGATAGGTTGGATCCTAAGCAGTTGCCGGCGATTAATGTTATGGGGATGACTTTTGAAAAGGCTCTGGATCCGGAATATAAGGATCTGTGCACAGCGACTTCCCATATTACTGGGGAGACCATCAACCGTTTCAACCACATTCATCAGAATACTGATGACCTTCACAAAAAGCAGGACATGACCAGGCAGCTCACCAATGTTGTCGGCCAGTGCATCCAGAGATGCATGGGTATTGATGCCGCCAACGCTATTAATGCAGTATCCTATGAAGCTTCCAAAAACCCCGACCGCAAAACCGATTATCATGCTAATTTCCTGAAATGGCTGGAATACTTCCAGAAGAACGACCTGGTGGCCAGCTGTGCCCAGACTGATGTCAAGGGAGAAAGGCTGAAGCGGCCAGCTCAGCAGACCGATCCCGACATGTATGTAAGAGTTGTTGAAGAAAGAGCCGATGGAATCGTTGTACGGGGCTGTAAAGTACATATTTCAGAAGCTTCCATTTCAGATGAGATTCTGGTGGTTCCCAATCGGTCATTGATGCCGGACGAAGGTGCTTATGCTTTGGCTTTTGCGGTGCCCTCGGACCATCCCCAGGTCAAGCAGGTAGTATCTTTCCACAACAACAACAAGCGCCAGGTCTTTGAGACCGGTTTTGAAGCTGGTTATACCGATTCCTACATCATCTTCGATGATACCTTCGTACCTTGGGATCGCGTGTTCCTTTGCGGAGAGACCCAGCATGGCGGAGTATGCGCTCTGCTCTTTGCACTCTTCCATCGCCACAGCTATTCCGGTTGCAAACCGGCGACGTTGGACTATGTTATCGGTCTGGCTGCCAATGCAGCGGAGATCAACGGAATTGAGAAGACCGGACATGTCCGTGAAATACTGGCACATTTGATTATGGTCGGTGAGTGCGGCTACGCAGCCGGATACACCGCATCAGATCTCGGCAAACCTGAAGTGTACATGCCTGGTGTAGGCTTTGTACCTTACGGTCCCGGAAGTTATATCCCGAACTCGATCTATGCTAACGTAGGAAGATGCCTGACTGGTGAGGCCGTGTTCCATGAGCAGGAGGTTCTGTGTAACATCGCTGGCGGACTGCCGGCAACCTTCCCGGCGGAGCTTGATTTCACGAACCCGGATACCGCTGATTTGCTTAAGATCAAATTCTGGTACCAGTTTATTGACTTCACCACTTCGCATTCTGGTGGTTCCATGAACTACGGTGCGTACCATGGCGGAGGATCTCCGATAATGGAACAGATTGCGATCACCACTCAGTATGACATCAAGAAGAGAAAGAACAATGTCAGAAAGATCGCGGGGTTGCCACTGATCTAGGTTATAGCATACCCTTGGAATACAGGTAAAAAGAACCGATGGGGAACGGAACTGCAAGGATCCGTTCCCTTGCTTTTTCTCGAGCGCACAGGCTTCTTCACCCGTATC
>CAZDND010000039.1:13567-13961 GCA_964506825.1 uncultured Syntrophothermus sp. | reverse complement strand
GCTGCGCACCCACACCTCACCGGGACAGGTGAGGTGCATGGAGAGCAAATGCCCGGAGCTGCCAGTCAAGATTGTTATTCCGGGAACAGTTTACCGCCGGGACGATGATGCCACCCACTCGCCCATGTTTCATCAGATCGAGGGTTTGTATATCGGGGAGAGGGTCACCTTTGCAGATTTGCAATCAATTTTGATGCATTTCGCTCATCAGGTTTTCGGACCGGAGGTCAAGGTGCGCTTTCGACCCAGCTATTTTCCCTTCACGGAACCAAGTGCTGAGATGGATATTTCCTGCGTGATGTGCGGGGGGGATGGCTGCCGGGTATGTTCCCACACCGGATGGTTGGAAATCCTGGGTTCAGGTATGGTTCATCCCAATGTCCTGAGGGCTGGG
>CAZDND010000039.1:0-13557 GCA_964506825.1 uncultured Syntrophothermus sp. | reverse complement strand
GGGGGTTATGACCCTGAACAGGTGACCGGTTTTGCATTCGGAATGGGAATTGAGCGAATTGCCATGCTGAAGTATGGGGTCAATGACTTGCGGCTCTTCTTCGATAATGACCTCAGGTTCTTGTCACAATTCTAGCCTGCCGGACTCGGGATGGTCCCGGGAAGGCGAATGATTACAAGGTCGATGAATAAGGGAGGATCGGTATGCGCTTATCACTGGAGTGGCTGAGAGATTACATAGAAATAGGCATCTCGCCCGAGGAACTGGCGGAGCGGATGACCATGGCCGGTATTACTGTGGAAAACATTGAGGTTCTTCCCAAAGATACGATTCTGCATTTGGATTTGACCCCTAATCGGGGTGACTGTCTGGGCATTATCAATGTAGCCCGCGAGGTGGCGGCCCTTACCGGCTCACCCCTGGAAATGCCCGGGGGCCTGCCGGTGGAAAACCAAGACAATATCGAGGACTATATCCGGGTTACGATCGAGTCTCCTTTATGCCGGCGCTATGCCGCCCGGATTATGAATAATGTGCGGGTGGCTCCTTCACCGGTATGGCTGCAGGAGCGGTTGGAAAACGCAGGCATTCGAGCCATAAACAACGTGGTCGACGTGACCAACTACGTCATGTTGGAGACCAACCAGCCTATGCACGCTTTTGATTATGACTTGTTGGAAGGTAAGCGAATAATTGCTCGCAATGCCCGCTCCGGCGAGGTTCTGGTCACCTTGGACGGCAATGAACGGCAGCTGGATCCATCCATGCTGGTCATAGCTGACGCGGTCAAGCCGGTGGCCTTGGCAGGTATGATGGGGGGTGAGAGCTCCGAAATCGGCGATAATACGGTGACGATTCTGCTGGAATCGGCCAATTTCGACGGAATCAATATCCGCCGGACAGCCAGAAAAATGGCTATGCGTACAGAGTCTTCCATGAGATTTGAGAAGGGGGTCGATGTCGAGGGCGCGGTCAATGCCGTTAACCGGGCGGCTCGTCTCCTGGAGATCCTGGGGGCTGGGGAAGTAGTGCAGGGAATCGATGACGTGTACCCCGAACCCAAGGACCCGACCGTTATCCGGCTGCGCCCGGCCCGGGTTAATTATTTACTGGGTACCGAAATCGACCGTTCAGAAATGCTGACCATATTCGAGCGACTGTCCTTTCCCATCAAGAAGGAAGGCGATAATTATCTGGTAACTGCCCCTTCCTACCGGCCGGACGTAACTGAAGAGGTAGATTTGATTGAGGAAGTGGCCAGGCTTTTTGGGTATGACAAGATTTCATCCGCCCCGCTTCCCAAGCAGCTTACCAATGGATTCCGGACCGAATTTCAAAAGTTCAAAGCCGGATTGCTGGATGACGCTGTCGCCCGTTTGCGTCAAATTGTGACCTATAGCTTTATTAATCCTCGCTGGCTGGATATCCTGCAGGTTCCGGAGGACGATGTGCTGCGCCAGGTGGTTAAAGTGGCCAATCCGTTTTCCGAGGAACAGGGTATCATGAGGACGACCATGCTGCCCGGGTTGCTGGACGTTGCCGGACGCAACATCTCGAGACGCAATGAAGATCTGGCATTGGTGGAGATGGGCAGCGTGTTCCTTCCCCGGGAAGGAGCAGCCCAACCTGATGAAGTTTTGACCCTGGCGGGCTTGGTGTCCGGGAAAGTGCCCGGCGGCTGGCAGGGTGGAGCCCAAACCATGGACTTCTATTTTCTGAAAGGTCTCCTGGAGGTTCTCTTGAAGACGCTACACTTGCCTTCAGTTGAGTTTGCGCCCTTGGTACCGAGACATTCCTACCATCCAGGCCGCACTGCTGCCATCATCGTTGGCGGTAAGCAGATCGGAGTCATGGGTGAGGTACATCCAGCTGTGCTTGAACGCCTGGATATCGAACAGCGAGTCTGCGCCTTCGAGCTGGATGTCGAGGACCTGTTCAGGGCCACAGTCCCTCATGACCATACCCAGGGAGTACCAAAGTATCCGGCCATAAAACGGGATCTGGCTTTGGTAGTCGATGAACAGGTGGCGGCTGCCGACCTGAGTCGCATTATCTGGTCTGCCGGCGGGGAGCTGCTGATCGGAGTAGATTTATTCGATGTTTATCGCAGTGAAGGGATTGGGAAAGAAAACAAGAGTCTGGCCTTTGCTCTGACCTTTCAATCTTATCATGGCACACTTCAGGATGAGGTGATCGTCAAGCTTATGGACGACATTGTGCTGCGCACCCAGGAAGTTTATGGGGCGCGGCTCCGTTAGACATTATTGAGGCGGCAGCCCTGCCATGGGCGGAATAATCCGGGGATGCTGATTGCTGTTTTGGTCTCAAAGGCCGAAGCATAAGAATGTGGGCAGAGTAATCTTTTTGGAGCGCCCTTGGGATAAATGGTATGCTTCCGGGCGGTTTTTTGTTGGCGATGGCCTCATCTGGAGGATTAATTGATTGTTCTGGCGAAGTCTAATAAATGGAAAGATTCGAAGAGCGGGAGGGCGGGTTAAATGAATAAGCGAAATGATAAGGTGAGTGTAGCAGTCAACATTTTCGGGGAGGATTATTCTATCCGGGGCACCGAGCCGCGGGAATATATCGAAAAACTGGCGGCTATGGTCGACGATCAGATGAGGGTCTTCTATGAAAAAAATCCCAACTTGGGTATTAGCAGACTGGCTATATTGACCGCCCTTAATATGGCTGATGAGCTCTGCAAAGAGCGCGAGAAAAACATCCCACCGGTCAGCCCCCGCAAAAAAAAGAAGGAAGTTCCGGTGCGGAAACCGGAAGACGGAGCCCTGCCCAAATCAGCCGACGAATCGGATGGACTGTTAAAGCCCCAGGTCAAAACGGCGGCTCGGGCAGAAAACACCAAACCGTAAAGTCAGGTTGCGATTGACGGTCTAAAGATGGATGATCATGTTTTGGGGAGCCCCGGTGATAGGGGCTCTTTGTTTTTTGGAATCCCCTGCGCAGGAGCAGGGTCCCGATAAAAATCGAATCCGAAGATGGATAAATATCGACCGGGGGAGCAGGATTGGTGTGATATAATGCTGACAGTGCAGATTTAACCATTACATTTTAGGTGCAAAAAGGAGTGGGATAGAAAATATGAAACTCAAGGAAATATACGAATTGGCCATCAGGATGGGTATTGAAAAAGATGTGCGGGGGCCGGAGGCGGTAGCGAAGATCCTGGCTCGCAACCGCGCCGAATTTGAACGACTGGAGGAAAAGGATGTTCCGTATTTTGATCAGCAGACCCTGATAAATCCTTTCAGTGATAGCCGGATCCTTCACGGAGATGGGGAGCAGGAGATCGAATCCGCTATGGTGGGGATAGATGTGGAACTTCAGGAAGTGCTTCTGGCCGACCGCCTTAGAGAAAAGGGCAAGAGGATCGACCTCATGATCGCACACCACCCGGAAGGTATTGGACTGGCAGGTCTCCATGGGGTCATGGATCTGCAGGCTGACTTGATTTCCCGGGCTGGGGTCCCCATCAATATTGGGGATAACATCATGGCTCCGCGGATTGCCGAAGTTAAGCGCAATATGATGGGAGCAAATCACCAACGGGCGGTAGACGCGGCTCAGGTGCTGGATATCCCTTTCATCTGCATTCATACTCCAGCCGACAACCTGGTCAATGATTTTGTACAGACTCATTTGGATGCCCGGAAGCCGGTATTGTTGGAAGAAGTATTGGACTGTCTGCTGGAGATCCCCGAATACAGCCAGGCCAAGGTCAAAAAATCTGGACCGGAATTGGTGGTAGGAGATAAAAGAAAGCGTGCCGGACGGATCATGGTGGATTTCACGGGCGGCACCTCGGGTTCGCCGGACGTCTATCAGAAACTGGAAGCCGCCGGGGTGGGTACAGTTGTCTGTATGCACCTTCAGGAGAAGCACCGGGACCAAGCGAAGAAGTGCAATGTGAATGTTGTTGTGGCCGGGCACATGGCCAGTGATTCACTGGGATTGAACCTGGTCATGGATCAGCTGGAAACCCAGGGGGTTTCGATTCTGCCGGTGTCCGGATATATCAGGATCAGCCGGATCCAGGGGTGATGGTTTGCATAAGCTGATACCAGAAATTTTGGCTCCCGCTGGCAATTATCAGTCATTTTTAGCCGCAGTGGAAAACGGAGCCGATGCAGTCTACCTGGGGGGAAGCGACTTCAACGCCCGGTGTCAGGCTGGCAATTTCAGTGAGGAGGAGCTTCAACGAGCTCTTGACTATGCTCATGTTCGTTCCCGCAAAGTCTACGTAACCATGAATGTGCTGCTGGCAGACCAGGAGATGGAGCCGGCGTTGGATTATGCCTTCAGACTGCAGGAAATGGGTGTTGATGCCCTGATCGTTCAGGATTGGGGATTTCTTGGGACGGTTGCCTGCATCTTTGACAAAATGAAACTCCACGCCAGTACCCAGATGACGTTGCATAATGCCGACGGAGTAATGGCCCTGAGGGAGATGGGGGTCGACCGGGTGATCCTGGCCCGGGAACTATCCCGGGAAGACTTGGAGGATATCCGCCAACGTTGTCCGGAAGCCGAATTGGAAGTATTTGTTCATGGGGCCCTTTGTTTCAGCTATTCCGGCCAGTGCTTGTTGAGCAGTGTGGTCGGAGGCCGCAGCGGCAATCGGGGCCGCTGCGCCCAGCCCTGCAGGTGGCCGTATCAGATGAGAAATCCAAAGGCAACTTTAGCGGCAGGTCACCTGATGAGTCCCGCAGATCTTAACCTGCTGACCCAGCTTCCGGAGTTGGTGCGGCTGGGCATGGCGGCGCTGAAGATCGAGGGCCGGATGAAACGGCCGGAGTATGTAGCGGTAGTCACCAGGGTATATCGCCGCTGCCTGGACCAGATAGCGGAAATTATGGCTGGGGGAGGGGACGTATCCAGGTGGACTCCAACCTCACAGGATATGGAAGAACTGCAGGCAGTTTTCAACCGTTCCTTTACTCTCAATCAGTGGTATGGCAAGAACCTGGAAGTGTTACAGTCTCGCAGCCCGGGTAACCAGGGCGTAGTTGTGGGTAGGGTCAGTAATGTCGGTCCTACCGGGCCATGGATATTATTGGAGAAAAGCCTGCGCCGGGGTGATGGAATTGAAATCGCGACCTGGGATGAACCCCACCCGGCGACTATTATAGAGGATATTGGTTCAGAGGTCTGGGAACCCGGGCGGGAGTTGCTCCTGAGCATCAAGGGAGCGTTCCATGCAGGAGATCCAGTGATCCGGACCCATGACCACCTCCTGATGGAGGATAGTATGGCTGCCATCAGGGAGAACCGACCGGAAAATCAGATTCCGGTAAAGATTCAGGCTGCCGCTCGGATGGGCCGGCCTTTGCAATTGAATTTCATGGACGAGTCAGGGAATTCTGGGTCTGCGGTCTCTGATTTCATGCTTGGTCCGGCGGAGAGGCGACAAGTAAGCAGCGATGATTTAAAGGACAAACTCGGTCGTCTGGGAAATACACCTTTCAAGGTTGAATCATGGGATCTGGATGTTGAACCCGGGGTCATGGTTCCTTTCAGCGAGTTGAACGAGCAGCGAAGGGCAGCAGCCGGAAGGCTGCTGGAGGCAAGACTGGAATCAGTTCGTCCTGAGTCGATTTCCAGGGATGAATACCTGGGGCGCAAGGCCGGATGTCTGGGGCCGGTCGGGGCCGTTAAAACATCGGGGCCTGTGGGGATATCGATTCGCGTTAATAGTGCTGCGGCCGCCAAGGAGTCCTTTAAAGCTGGAGCTGGCCGGGTATATATCAGTACCCTGGGTTTTTTTGGAGAGCAGCTATCCCCATTGATGTTGGCGGAGCTTCAGGCCGAGTCCCGCCGTCATCAAGCCGAACTCCTGGTGGAGATTCCGGCTATCCTGCGCTCCCGGGATCCCTTTGATTGGGAGGGACTTGGTGACGCCGGAATGCTGGTAGGTAACCCGGGGGCTTTGCGCAGAGCTCGGCAAATGAAGAGCCATATTCAGGTGGATTACCCATGGAATATCTTTAACAGCCGCACCATTGGTCTCCTGGCCCGGTGGGGTGTCCAGGGGGCGGCCTTGAGTCCGGAGCTTGATCTCAGCCGTTTGAAAAATATTGATTTTTCACTACTGCCGCTGGAATATGTGGTTCACGGCCAATTGCCGGTGATGTCGACCGAGCAGTGCATTCCAGGGAATCACGGGATGTGTGGGGCGGAGTGCCATAATCCCGGCTGGCAGCTGGTTGATGGACGGGGGTATGTTTTCCCCTTGGCCACCGACCGCTATTGCCGGATGCATCTATTCAATTCCCGGACCACCTGCCTGATCGAGGAAGTTCCCATTTTGGTTAAGCTGGGAATCCGCTGGCTGAGGATCGAAGCGATGCTGGACGATCCCGGGCAAGTGGGACAGATTGTGGCAGCTTACCGCGAAACCCTGGAGGAAGGGGCTCATCAGCGAGGCCGTCTTCGGGAACTCAAAGATAGATTGGAAAGCAGGTCATCTTCACCGTTTACCGCCCTGCACTTCCGGCGGGGAGTTCAGTGAGTAAACCGTTTATATTCTAGAATAATGGAGTGCTGGAAAAATACCATGAAAGAATCTCTTAGAAGACTGGAATTTCATAAAATAATCGACATGCTGACTGAGCAAACAGTGTCCGCCGGGGGTCGGAGGCTGGCAGCCGAACTTCTGCCCAGCGCGGACATTGTGGCAGTGGAAGCCCGGCAGAGTGAAACCGAAGAGGCGTTGGGCCTGATGCATTATCAGGACCCGGGATTTCTGACAGATATGCCGGATATCAGGCCTCACCTTTCACGGGTGCGTTCCGGGGGGCTGATTTATCCGCCTGAAGTCCTGCAGGTATATCAGGTAGCAGCGGCTTCTCGCCGGGCGCTGAGCTTCATGAGTTCCGGTAAGGGACCCCGGGCAGCTTGGCTTCGAGACCAGTTGCATGAGAACCTGGTACTTGAAAAAGATATCAAAGCGGTGGTCGATGACACCGGAGAAGTCAGAGATACGGCTTCGCCTGAGCTACAGGCAATCAGGAGCCGCCAAAACACTCTGCGGCAGCGCATCAAGGATTACCTGCGCGATTTCATAAAATCAACCAACAACCAAAAATATCTGCAGGAGCTGCTGGTCACTGAGCGCAGTGGGCGTTATGTAGTGCCGGTCAAAATCGAGTACCGCCATGAAGTCCGCGGTATCGTCCATGATGAATCCGCCAGCGGGGCCACGATTTTTATCGAACCGGAAGTGGTGGTCGCAGCCAACAATGAAATCAGGCGGCTGGAGGTCGAGGAAAAAAGGGAAATCGAGCGGATTCTGCGACGTTTGTCGGCCCAAATAGACGCCTGCGCCGATGAATTGGAAAGCAACCTGGAGTCACTGGAGATCCTTGACTATTGGGCAGCCAAAGCCCGATTGGCACTTAAAATGGACGCATTTAGGCCTCATCTGAATGCTCGCCGAAGGATACGCCTGGTTCGGGCCCGCCATCCATTGCTGAGTCTCAGGGCGGTGCCGATAGATGTGGATTTGGGATGGAAGTTCGACATTCTGGTCATTACCGGTCCGAACACGGGCGGCAAAACCGTAGCTTTGAAGACCGTCGGCCTGCTTACAGTGATGGCAATGGCGGGGCTGTTTATACCTGCGGCCTCAGAATCGGAGATTGCGATCTTTTCGGAGGTGCTGGTGGACATCGGCGACGAACAGAGCATTGAGCAGTCCCTGAGCACGTTTTCATCGCATATGACCAATATCAATGAAATCCTGCATCGGGCCGGAGAAAACAGCCTGGTGATCCTGGATGAGCTGGGGGCGGGAACTGATCCCCTGGAAGGCGGAGCCCTGGCGCGAGCGATTCTGGAAAGACTATTGGAGCTGCAATCGGTTGTGCTGGTATCCACCCACCACAGCGAGCTCAAGACATTTGCCTATCAGCATGAGCGGGTTGAAAACGCCTGCGTTGAGTTTGATCCGGTTACCCTGCGGCCCACCTACCGAATGACGGTTGGGCTTCCCGGCCAGAGCAATGCCTTTGAGATAGCCGGCAGCTTGGGGTTTCCTCCCGAATTGGTAACCAGGGCCCGGGACTACGTTCCCCAGCAGGAAAAAGAGCTTTCCCAGCTTTTGTCCGATTTGAAGGAACAACGATTCCAGGCTCGGGCCGAACGCCAGGAAGCCCAAGCTATGCAGAAGGCCTTGCACCAGGAGAAGCTGCGTCTGGAAGAAAAAGGCGAGGAGCTGGAGCGTCAAGGAGAAGTGTTTTTGGCCCAGCTCAAGCAGGAGAACAGCTCCTACCTGGAGGAACGGCGCCGGGAATTCGACGAGATTATGATGGATTTAAAGCGTAAAGCGCGGGAAGCTGAGGCCCCCAAATGGCATGAAATAGAGGAGATCAGAAAGACCTATGATAAGGCAGTGCCCAGTCTCAGGGGGGATCAACATCTTCGCAAGACGTCGCCTCAACCGGGTAAGAAGATCTCGGTGGGCGACTATGTGGAAATAAAAAGCGTCCGGCAGCGGGGATACGTCCAGGAGATTTCCGGTAATGAAGCCGTAGTCCAAGTGGGCATTATGAGGCTGACGGCACCCATAAAGGATCTGTTGTCAAGACAGTCTCCAGATGAGGAAACCGGCTATCAAAGGAACCGCACTTACCTGGACACCCGAAAAAATATATCCTCCGAGATAAACCTGCGGGGGATGATGGCAGAACAAGCCCTGAACGAGACGGAAGTGTATCTTGAACAAGCATTTTTGGCGGGGATGGAGAAAGTGCGCATAATTCATGGCAAGGGTACCGGAGCCCTCAGGCGCGCGGTGAGAGAGTTTCTGACCGGGCATCCTTATATCAAAAGCTTCCGGGACGGTGAAGCCAGCGAAGGCGGCAATGGTGTGACCATCGCCTTTTTGAACCGGTGACCTATTACTGCCAATAAAAAAAGGATGTTTCCCTTGTGGGGAAGCATCCTTTCTTGTTGGCTGTGTTGATTGAGTTCGGTCAGCGAGTCGTCTGGTGGTCGGGGAGCGGGCAATAGGCCAGGTCATCCAGATTGCGGATGGTTTTCTCCCGGACATATTCCGAAGGGCATCCGCCGATTTCGTCGTCAGCAGGTATATTGGCCAGGTACTGTCGGCCGTCGTGCCGTGGATCGGTGCAGATCATGGCACTGGCTTCGGCCTTGGACGAGTGGACGTCGCAATACTGAGTAGGTGCTGCTTCCGGGCTATCCGCCGGGGCATCTTTTACGAAGCCCTTGTCGACTGGGGCGGGACAGGAATCAGTGGCCCGTTTTCCGGAGTCAGGACATATGCTAACCAGATAATGGATGTCGCAGTATTCGGTCGGCACCTCATCGGCCTCCATGTAATCCTCCGTTATCGCCTCCGCTGGACATGCCGCGGAAGCCAGCTTGCCCGACACACTGCATATGGCGGTTTTCTCCAGGCCTGTGGGTTCCGCGAAGCTGCCTCCGACAGCCGCTTTGGTCATAACCGCTTTCCAGATGCGGGCCGGGTAGCTTCCACCGGTGGTCTTGGTCATAGTCTCTCTTTTGTCGTAACCCATCCAGACGGCTGCGGTGTGGGTGGGGGTGTAGCCAACATACCAGGCATCCCGGTCATCCTGGGTTGTACCGGTTTTGCCTGCACAAGCGACTCCGGATATCTGGGCAGCCGTACCGGTGCCTGACTTGACTACATCCTGGAGCATGCTGGTCATCATCCAGGCGGTTCTTTCCTCCATAACTCGCTCACTCTTGGGATGGAATTCGTAGATGGTGTTTCCCTGGCTGTCGACGATCTTGGTAATGACGTGGTGCTGGGCCAGTATGCCGCCATTGGCAAAAGCGCCGTAGGCGGAGGCCATCTCCAGGGGCGAGACCCCTTTGGTTATGCCCCCCAAAGCGGTGGACAGACTCATGTCATTCAGGTGTCCAGCCTTGACCAGGCTGGTAATGCCAAGGTCTTCGGCAAAAGCGACCCCGTTGGCAATACCCACCTTGTCAGCCATTTTAATCGCGTAAATATTTATCGACAGTCTGACAGCGGTTCGCATTGAGATCCGTCCCCGATATTTGTCGTCATAGTTTTTCGGGGACCATTCTTCACCGTTGATTGTGTAGGTCACCGGTGCGTCGTCCAAAATATAGGATGGGTTATAACCAGCTTCCAGAGCCGGACCATAGACCACAATGGGTTTGAATGACGAGCCTGGCTGGCGAAGCATGTCGACTGCCCGGTTGAAGCCCCGCTTCTGGGTGTATTCCCGCCCGCCCACCAAGGCCTGAATTCCTCCGCTCTTGTGGTCAAGCAGCACCATGGATGATTGGACAACCTGACCGCTTTTGCTGGTTTGTTTGGGGAAATTATTGGGGTTGGCGTAGATTTTTTCAGCAGCAGCCTGGATCGCGGGGTCCATGGTGGTGAAAATTTCCAGACCGCCGTTATAGATGGCATCCTGGGGGTTCTCGAAAAGATTTTCTCTTTCCAAGATCCTGTCGGCCTCATCGATGACATAATCCACAAAGAAACCGTACCGCTCCTCGGTTTCAACTCGCTGGGCGTATTCCAGGGGCTTCTTGGTGGCCTCATCCGCTTCTTCCTGAGTAATGAAACCGCAGTCCAGCATGCGGTCCAGAACTACGGCCTGCCTTTTTTTGGTCAGATCTGGATTTTTGAAAGGGGAATAGGCATTAGGCCGCTGCACCAAACCTGCCAGTACCGCAGATTCAGCCAGGGAGAGTTCTTCTACGTCTTTGCCGAAATAGGTATTGGAAGCCACCTGCACTCCCCAAGCGCCGCTGCCAAAGTTGATCCGGTTCAAATAGAACTCGAATATCTCATCCTTGGAGTATTTGCTTTCCAGCTGGATTGATACCACAATTTCTTTGATTTTTCGTTCCCAGGTCTTTTCGGTGGTAAGAAATGCGGTGCGGGCCAGCTGTTGGGTAATAGTGCTGGCTCCCTGGGATTTGGATCCGGAGCTGATGTTGACTAAGACAGCCCGGGCGATGGCTACGAAATTAATGCCGTGGTGCTTGTAGAATTGCTGATCCTCGGTGGCAATGAAGGCTTGTTTCAAGTGTTCGGGCATGACGGATAAGGACACCTGAACCCGGTTTTCACCCGCATGCAGGGCGTAAAAAGCATCGCCATTCTTATCGTAGAGTGAGGTAGTTTCGGCACCGTACAGGGCTTGGGCGTCCCATTTGGGCATATCGATTACCGTGCCGATAACTGTTCCGGCAACCGCTCCCACGATCAACACAGCCACCAGGAAGAGTATGGAGATCATTCCTTTACGGAATTTGGTTTTAGAGATCTTTTTCGGAGTTTTTGTCATGGTGCTGCCTCTCCAACAGGTCCTTTGTTGAATAATTATTAAACAATTATATCATAGAATTCAAAATCCGCTTTTCAGAATTGAATGATCCATGGATTTATGGCCATTACCGCCAGCCCGGGGGAGATGGGGTGCACTGGTACGAGGCAGATGCAGCAATTAGGATAGAGGAGTCGATTGATTGAACCAAAGGGGTGATTATGGTATTATTTTGGAATCAAGGAGGTTGTGCAGGTGGCAGATAACATCAGTGAAAAAGCCCGGGAACAATTGGAACTTTTACGTCGGGGAACCGTCGAGATCATTCCCGAAGAAGAGTTGCTGAAAAAACTGGAGAATTCGATTAGAAACCAGCAACCACTCAAGGTAAAGCTGGGATTGGACCCCACAGCTCCGGATATCCACTTGGGGCATACGGTGGTACTCAATAAGTTGCGCCAATTTCAGGATATGGGGCACGAGGTGCGGCTGATTATTGGCGATTTTACAGCTCGAATCGGCGATCCCAGCGGTAAATCGGAGACCCGCAAACAACTGACCGAAGAGCAGATCAATGTCAATGCTAAAACCTATCAGGAACAGATCTTCAAGATTCTCGATCCAGAGCGGACCACCGTCTATTTCAACAGTGAATGGTTTTCCCCGATGTCCTTTGCGGAGGTACTGTCTTTGGCGGCTAAATATACGGTAGCGCGTATGATGGAGCGGGATGATTTTGCCAAGCGCTTTAAAGAGGGATTGCCGATTGGAGTCCATGAGTTATATTACCCGCTTATGCAAGGTTATGACTCGGTGGTGCTGGAGGCTGACCTGGAGCTGGGAGGCACAGACCAGAAGTTCAATCTGCTGGTCGGCCGCAATTTACAGCGTGAATACGGCCAGGAGCCCCAGGTGGCTCTGATGCTGCCCATTTTGGAGGGTATTGACGGGATCCAGAAGATGAGCAAGAGCCTGGGCAACTACATAGGGGTTAACGAAGATCCCAACGAAATCTTCGGGAAAACCATGTCCATTCAGGATCAGCTGATAACCAGATACTTCGAACTTGTGACCCAGGTTCCTATGGACGAGATCGTTCAAATGGGGCAGGACATGGACAGCGGAAAATTAAATCCCCGTGATGCCAAGGTCCGTCTCGCCCGAGAATTGATTACCATGTTTTATGGGGTTGAACAGGCCGAGATGGCGGAGTCCAGGTTCAAGCTGATATTCCAAAAGGGAGATGTTCCTGAGGACATTCCAGATGCAACCGTAGAAGCCGGTAATATATGGCTTCCAAAACTCCTTCATGACGCTGGTCTGGTATCATCCACCAGTGAGGCCCGCCGTATGATCCAGCAGGGTGCGGTAAAAATTGATGGTGATAAATGCCAGGATGAGGAAGCATCCATCCAGGTGGCTTCCGGAATGGTTATCCAGGTTGGCAAGCGTAAATTCGCCCGGCTGGCAGTGAAATAGAGCATCGAATCAGCCATGAAAACTTACTGTTGATACACCCCCGATTCCGATTTGGGGTGTATTTTATTAGGGGGAAAAGCATGGATTCGAAAGTACTCCGGACCATGAAAAAATATTTTGGTTATGAGGGGTTCAAGCCCGGACAGGAAAAGGTCATCCAAAGCATTCTGAGCTGCCGGGATACCTTGGGTATCATGCCGACCGGCGGGGGCAAATCATTATGCTACCAACTCCCGGCACTTCTTACGCCGGGTATTACCTTGGTTATATCGCCGTTGATTGCTTTAATGAAGGATCAGGTCGATGCTTTAAACGAGCAGGGAGTAGCTGCTTCCTATATAAATAGTTCATTGGCCGCCGAAGAGGTTAGGGAGCGGCTTCAGCAGGCAGCCCAGGGGAGAGTTAAACTCCTTTATGTGGCTCCCGAACGACTTGAATCCCAGCAGTTCAGAGAGCTGCTGGAAAGGATTCCTGTGGGGTTGTTGGCCGTGGACGAAGCTCACTGTGTTTCTCAATGGGGACATGATTTTCGTCCCAGCTATCTAAGCATTGGCCCTTGGGTCGACAGGCTCGCCCAAAGGCCTACCCTGGCAGCTTTTACCGCGACAGCTACTGCGCGGGTACGCGATGACATCATCAAATCACTGGGACTTGAGACCCCACAGGTATTCATCAACAGCTTTGACCGGCCCAATCTGAGGTGGATGCTGGCCAAAGGGGTAGACCGGGAGAGCTTCGTTGCCCGCTATTTAAAGGAACACCC
>CAZDND010000038.1:11189-14012 GCA_964506825.1 uncultured Syntrophothermus sp. | reverse complement strand
AACATATTTTTGAGGGGGAATTGGATTGAAGCGTTACTTCATGGGAGTAATCTCGGGCATTCTTATCTGTCTATTGGTGGGCTCGGTGGGTCTGGCGGTGGCAGGTACACCGATCAAATTGATGATTAATGGCAAGTACATCAAATGCGATGTTCCGCCCCAAAACATCAATGGCCGGGTTCTGGTCCCTGCCAGATATGTAGCCGAAGGGCTGGAGGCTACAGTATCATGGGATCAAGTAAACCAAACCGTGGTTATTAAAGGCAAGGGCTATAGCGACCTAAGCGTTCATTATTAGAAATTGAGGAGCATTTTTTGAGATCCGGTCATACGGCAGGATAGTAAGTACCTGAATCAAAATTCTTTCATCGCAGATCAGATTTTATACTCAGAAATCCTGGCAGAAGGCGGCTATATTCCTGTCGTCTGCTTTATAGGAGTATTTGCATTTTCTTAAGGACCAGCAACGGTCCTTTTTTTTGTACTGCGATTATGGGCGCAGCACCTGACATACCTGCCCACCCAGCAGGCCAATTCCAAGCAGATCGGATACCTTTCAAAACCAGGGGGTAATCGAAAAAGAAAAATTGTTTTGCAGGAAAATCGACCTCGTCAGAGAATGTCTATTATGTTCCGATAATAAAATGGAACAAATAATGGAATCTAATGAAGGATATGGCTGGGCTGTGTTTCGAAAACATTGTAACCAGCATGAACCAGTCTGAAGCTCCTGGGTTTTACGGACTGGTTTCGGCAGTCGGATTCTGGCTCCAGCAGAAAGCTGTTCGCTCTTGAGTCTGAATGCCAGTTGGTGGCACTTGAGGGATAGGTCCGGTGTCAGTCGGAGGTGGTACTAGCGTAACTATGCAGCAGTCGACGTAGCAACAAATAAAGTTTTTTTGGAGGAATTAAAATGGCATCTGTTTATGAAAGTCGTTTTTGGACGAAGTCATACAACTGGAAAGCTCAGAAAACCATCAATTATCCTAGAACACACGCGTATTATTTTTTCCGCGACGCCGCAATGTACAATCCTGAGAAGGTCGCTACCTGGTTCTACGGAGCGGAGATCACCTATCGTGATTTATATCAAAAAGTTTGCCGCCTGGCGAATGTTTTTGTGGAAAAGGGAATAAAAAAGGGCGACCGGATAGGTTTTCTGATGCCCAACTGTCCACAGTTCGTCATTGCTTACTGGGCGACTCTCATGGCAGGAGCCGTAGTCGTCAACCTCAATCCCCTGTACACGAAGGAAGAGTTAAGACACCTTTTTGAAGACGCCGATTTGACCTGCGTCATCGCCTATGATCCCTTGGTTCCAGTGATAAAAGAACTTAACAAGGAATTAAGAATACCTACAGTAATCATAACCAAGCTCTCCGACTTCATGCTCAACATTCCTGTAAGCACTCCTGAAGAGCTGGGGCTGGAAGAAGGTTGGCTGCATTTCTCGCACCTGCTGGAAACCAACGAGAGGCAGTTCCCTCCCATAGTCGATATTAAATATGATGATCCTGCGGTGATCCAGTATACTGGCGGGACCACTGGCATTCCCAAGGGTGCAGTACTGACCCAGTATAATATTGTCGCCGGTGCGATGAGCTGCGTCCTTTGGAGCCAGGCCGCTGTAGACCACGTGCGCCCGGAGGATATGAGTGTATTGGCCGTCTTACCCTTCTCGCACGTTTATGGCGAGGTCTGCTGTATCTGCTGGGCTGCCTGGACGGTCGGCACGATGATAATTCTTCCCCGCTATGACATCGACGAGATGTTCGATACTCTTAACAAATTTAATAAAATTACCTACTGGCCTTGTGTCCCGACCATGGTCCAGGCCCTGTTCTATAACCCCCGCGTTAACGAAATCGACTGGCATGAAAAAATCCTTTACACTGGAACAGGTGCGGCTCCGGCACCGATTGCATTAATCAACAAATGCCGCCAGATGGACTTTTCCTTCCATGAAGGATACGGAATGAGTGAAACTACCGCTCTGGCTATCAGTACTCCCTACAACGGCCTTAGACCGGGCAGTACCGGGGTCCCTTATACCGATGTGGATCTCCGCCTGGTAGATGAAGACGGCAACGACGTTCCTCTGGGCCAGCCAGGAGAGATCTGGATGAAGAGCCCTTATGTCATGAAGGAATACTGGAGAAAACCTGAAGAAACAGCTAATGTGTTCACCGAAGACGGCTGGCTTAAAAGCGGTGACGTAGGTTACATGGACGAGGATGGCTACATTTTTATCGTTGACCGGACTAAGGACATGATCATTGCCGGAGGTTTCAATATTTATCCCCGTGACGTCGATGAAGTCCTGATGAAACATCCTAAGGTTGCCGACGCCATGACCATTGGTGTTCCCGATGAATACCGCGGTGAAAACGTCAAAGCCTTCGTTCAGCTGAAACCAGGAGTCGAAAGCGCAACTCCTGAAGAAATGATCGCCTTCTGCCGCGAACATCTGGCTGCCTACAAGGTTCCGCGCCTGATTGAGTTCCGTTCGGAAGCACTTCCGAGAACGAATACTGGTAAAGCTCTGCGCCGGATCCTGCGGGACGAAGAGATTAGCAAGACGAAGTAAGATAGCTCATTAATTGGCAGAATAACAAAACAGTGGGTTGGGGGGCAGTAGGCTGGAGACGGTCGACTGCCCCTCTGTTTGCACTTGGGATGTCGAAAATAGGGATAATATCTGGCATCTATTCAAGAACGGAAGTTGATATAATAACATAGAAATATGTAGCTGTTCTTCAAATACATCTCGGAGATAGGGACCACTAATTTCTGAACGGAGGCAGATGATGATTAGCAAAGCCA
>CAZDND010000038.1:0-11179 GCA_964506825.1 uncultured Syntrophothermus sp. | reverse complement strand
TGGAACTGCTGTTTCGCTCGGCGGGTATGCAGAGGTGGAATGACCACATCCGGCCCCACACCGGTTTTACTGAATTGGACAAGCAAGCGCATAAGATGGTATTTGCGTATGTTCTGGCCAAGACGGAAGAAAGCGACCGCAATATCGAGATCGATTGGCGGAAGCTGATTGAGGGCGGGATATTTGAGTTTCTGCATCGCAGCATTCTGACGGATCTTAAGCCAGACCTGTTCCATCGCCTGATGGACCACAAGCGTGAGGAACTGAACACCTGGGTATTGAATCAGCTTCAACCCTGCATCGCTCCGATAGACGACATATTTGCTGATCGAATGAAGGATTATTTTTTTGAACCCGGCTATGCATCCTTCGAAAAGCGGATCATGAATGCCGCCCATTACCTGGCTACCAGCTGGGAGTTCCAGATCATTCACCGCTTGAATGATGGCTTGTCGGGTATTGAGCAGACCCGGGACAACATTGCCAATGAGGTGGAGGATTACTATGATCTGGCTGGAGTCCAGAAGTATGTTTTAGGGAAGAAGAGCCGCAATTTTATGGATCTGGTAGGTCAGCTGCGGTTCCAGCAGAGGTGGGCCCAGTCTCCACGGGTTCCCGAGACTTCGGTTTTGGGGCATATGCTGATTGTGGCCATCCAATGTTACCTATTCTCGTTGGAGTTAAAAGCCGGAGATCGGCGGATATACAACAACTTTTTTGCCGGTTTGTTCCACGATCTGCCTGAGGTCCTTACCCGGGATGTAATATCTCCGGTAAAAAGGTCGGTCGAGGGATTGGAAGCGATCATAAAAGAGGTGGAGAAGGAATTGTTTGCCAATCGGATCCTTCCGCTGCTGCCCAGGGAATGGCATCAGGAAATGGCATATTTTCTGGAGGACGAATTCCAGAGTAAAGCGGTGGTTGACGGAAAGATTTTGATATGTTCCTCGGAGCTTCTCAGCCAAAAATATGATGCTGACCGATTTGATCCTCTGGATGGGGAGTTGGTGCGGGGGTCTGACCAACTGGCAGCCTACATTGAAGCATCCATGTCCATATCCTATGGCATCAAGGCGCCTGAGATGCTGGCCGGGAAGCGGCAGATCTATGAACACTATGGAAATCTAACCATAGCTGGAATGGATTTTAAACCGTATTTTGACTATTTTATTAGGGATTAGACAGGAGAGTAATTTCACTGCCTGGCCATATAAAACGGGTCATCCACCATCCAAAGGATGAAGGGATGACCCGTTGTTGATGACATCTGATTCAAGCCTGGAGCCATAGTCTCTCCTGCTATCAGATCATACGGCCATTCCTATTGCTTTACGGACATTGCCCGCAGGGCTTTGCGGTCGGGTTTGCCGGCCGGGGTGCGGGGCAGATCCTGGACGAACTCCACATCGGTGGGGACTTTATAGGGAGCCAGCTTCTCGCGGCAGCGGGCAATCAGCTCTCTCTTGTTCAGTTGAGCCCCCTCCTTAAGCACCACATACACTTTCACGGTTTCTCCGCGGGAGGGATGAGGAATGCCGATGGTGCATGCATCCTTTATTTCGGGCATGGCATAGCAGACATCATCGATATCCCGGGGATAGACATTGAAACCGCTGCAGATGATCATATCTTTCTTCCGGTCGACGATCCAGACGAAGCCGTCCTCATCCATCCGGGCGATGTCGCCGGTGTAGAGCCATCCATCGCGAATCGTATTGGCGGTTGCCTCAGGGTTGTTCCAGTATTCCCTCATCATTTGCGGGCCGCGCCAGATTAGTTCACCTGGTTCCCCAACCGGCATCAGCTCATGGCCGATTTCGCCATCTACAATCAGAACATCAGTATCTGCATAGGGCACACCTACACTACCGATCTTACGGATCGAATGACCGGAATTAGCCGTAACCTGCTGGCAGCTTTCAGCCATGCCGTAGCCCTCTACTATCCGGCAGTTGGTCATTTCCTCAAAGGCGGCCAGCACTTCAACTGGCAGGGGCGAACCGCCGCAGAACACTCCTCCTGGGAATTTGATGTCCGCATCCTTGAAACGGTGATGGTTGAGCATTCCGATAATCAGGGTGGGTACGGTGGGGAAGATGGTTGGTTTATGTTTCTCAACGGCGTCCAGCACCGTATCAGGACTGGTGGCAGGTATGGTGACCATACTGCCGCCGCAGTATAAGTTGAAGCCCACATTGGACATGAAGCCAAAGATATGATTTAAAGGGATGCATGCCAGAGAACGGTTGTCGGCACCATTCATGGTGGTGCCGTTGTTGGTTACCCATTGGCACATTCGTAATGCCATCGACATCACATTGTGATTGGTGAGTACACAGCCTTTGGGTATGCCGGTGGTGCCGCCGGTGTACTGCAGGCGGACAATATCGTCCATGGTGAGCTGGACTTCAGGCTCGGTGTTGCTGGCTGCCATGATGATTTGGTCAAAGTCGTAGATGTTGGGGGCGGTTTCAACTTTCGGGACGCCGGCAAGTTGGAAGACAACCACTCGTTTTATGGTAGAGCTGGGGTCCTTCATCACTTCAATCGCCTTGCTGGCATACATGGAGGGGACAATTACAGTTTCAGGGCTGCTGTCGTTGAATTGCACCATCAGTTCTGTAAAGGTGTCCAGTTGGTTGGCGGGGACTTCGATGGCTCCAATCTTCAGCAGTGCCTGGATCGAAATAACATACTCCGGCATATTCGGCGACATGATGGCCACCCGGTCGCCTTTCTTGATGCCCAGACCCATCAGGGCGTTACCCAGACGGCGGCTCATTTCATTGACCCCTCCATAGGTCAGCACCGTATGGCCTTGCATTACATAAGGCTTGTCAGGTTGTTCCGCAGCCCACTTATTGAACCACCATTTGGGCGGTTCGATGGCATATTTCGGGAACATCTCGACCTTATCATCGTAGCCGGCCAACCAAAGGGGCCGTGACATGATGACTTGTTTTTCGAATGCCTCTAGCCAGGGTTTTTCGGACATGATAGCACCTCCGTAAAGATTAATGCCTATTTTATGTCAGTTTCCCACAGAGGGTAGGTATTTCAAGCCTTCCGCATGAATACCCGGGCAAAGGGTAAAATATCCATAGGAACAGACTGGCTTTTTACTCCGGTAGCAGTTCGTTACCGACCTGGGTCGTTAACGATGCTGGGATCCCGTCGCAAATCTTATCATCACCATCATACCATGGCGAATAGGGCAGCAACAGCAGTACCGATTGAGCTTATCCGGATATGCTGATGACATGTTGTTTTGACTGGTGCGAGTGGCAGTATCGCGGGACGTTTTCTGGGTAGGAAGTCAACTGGCGGGCCAGGCCAAGGATAGTCCAGACCACCGGCTAAGGCTGGTCAGGCCAACCCTATTTTGAAAGGTTTTTCGGATACCTGCAAGCCGATGTTATCAGAATGCAGGTTGTTGATGTGATTCTGTAGAAATTCGTCGGCTGATGTGGGCTTTCCGTAATAAAAGCCCTGGATAAGATCGCATCCCATTTTTTCTAGCAGTTCAATCTGTTCGATTAACTCTACTCCTTCGGCGACCGTCTTTATTTCCAAGGACTTGGCCATGGAAATGATCGCGTTGACAATTTGAGCGTCGCCGGCGATTTTGGAGATCATGTCGATTAAATCCTTGTCGATTTTCAGATAGTCGATGGAGGCTCTTTGAAGATATACATAGGATGAATACCCGGTCCCGAAATCATCAATAGAAATTGAAATCCCCATATTGGTCAGTTCACGCAAAACCTTTTCATAGGTTTCCAGCGATGCCATGGAAGAGCTTTCGGTGATCTCGAAGTTGACCCACCTGGGCTGCACCTTGGTTTTATGAACCAAAGACCGTACCCCATATATAAAGTTGGTGTTTTGAATCTGAATGGCGGAAACGTTGATACTGACACATAATTCGGTTCCATACTCCTTGTTCCACCGGCCCACCTGCCTCATAGCTGTTTCCATCACCCAATGGCCAAGTTCCAGGATCAGCCCGGTCTCTTCAGCAATGGGAATAAATTCCGTTGGGCCGATTAACCCAACCTCCGGTGAATCCCATCTCAGTAAGGCCTCCATGCCCATTAAATGGCGAGTTGCAGTACTAAACAACGGTTGATAGTAAACCGTGAATTCCTTTTGGATGTCGGCCTTTCGCATGGCGACTTCTATGGCTTGCTTGCGGCGCTCCTGCTGATACAATGTATCGTCATAGGTTGAGCATACATCCAATTTCCGGATTTTGGCCTGTTCGGTAGCGGTCTTGGCGCATTTGAGCAGGTCAGTCCGGTTTTCAGCATTTTCTGGATAACTGGCTACGCCGACCCTGATATTGGCCAGGATCTGAAAAGGAGACACATTCATCGGCCGGGCAAAAATCGCAAACAATTCGCTGGTCTTTTTGTAGATAGGGCCGAAGGCTTTGGAGCCGTAGTACAATATGGCGAACTCGTTCCCATCCAGCCGGGAAACATAGGAATACTTGTCATCAAAAACACTGACGATGCGTTCCGCGGTGCGTTTCAGCACCTCATCTCCGACTTCATGCCCGTAAGAGTCGTTGATGAACCTGAATCGGTCCACATCAACGATGATTAAATATAAATGGCGGCTGGTGGGGGTTCTGGATATGGTTTGATCAATCAACCGCAGAAAGTGATCCCGGTTATATAGCCCGGTAAGTTTGTCATGCTCGGCATTGAAATGAATATCATCGTTTATATATTTGATTCTTCGCTTATGCTCAAGGACTTTGTTTTCCAGCATCGCTTTTTGCAGATTGCTTTCGGCCAGCAACCGCTCGGTCGTGATATTTTTTTGGATATAGATGCTCAGCACCAGATAAAAGATTAAAACCACCAAGAAAAACATGAGGCTCGGAAGATTTACGCCGCTGAACAGCATACTGAGCAGGGGCGGCACTGCCAACCACCCAGCATATCCGAGCCGGAAGGGGCCGTCGTTGATTCGTGGCTGCCCCGGTTCCTGCTGGTCGCGCTGCTGTATGGTCAGATAAGTTAGTCTTACGCCGGACGCCATCATAAGTATCGACAGCAGATACATGAATTCAATCACTGCTGCCGAAAGTTGCGGGATGCTGGTCGCTCCGCCGATAGAAAAGGCATCTGCTGCCGTAAAGATCAATATGGCCAAAAATATGAGCTGAGGGCCGATTTCGATTTTTTTGGATCTTGAAGATACGCACAATGCAATAAGGGTGGTTACGGCGACGGTGTCTATCGCAATGATTAGCAGGGAAGGGATGCTTTGCGGGCCGAATCCGACACCGCTCAAAATCGAGGAATAAAAATATAGGGTCACCAATGCTCCCAAAGCCATCAAGGCAGACACAGTTATATCCAGACCAAGCTGAAAGGGATGCCATCTGTTGCGGTTGACCATCAAATAGGTGATGAGCGCGGCCGTGAAGAAGAGGTTAGGCATGATATTCAGGTATGAAAATATTGCCGTTGTGGTTGGCTCCGGATTGCCGAAGGCATGCATGGCGATGGGAAATAGCTTAACCAGGCCGAGGCTTAAAATCCCCGCCGAAAAGTATAAAACCGATTGGTGACTGGTTGTCTGGGATCTGTAGATGGGGATTAAGGTGCCGGCGGCGGCTACTAAAATAAATGGGATCAGGGTGCGCCACAGCTCGATATTATTGAAGAGCATCCAGCCAGAAAGCAACAGAATGGCCATGGGCATATACCACACCATCAAATAATCCGTCCAATATTCATAAAGATTCTTTCTTTGTTCCATTACATATGACCTTCAATCAAAGATTTGATGAGTCGTCTCAGAACTAGAAGGTGTCTCGAATATTGCCTTGGTATAACAGCGTGGCAGACTTATGATCGGGACTATTGCCAAATAATTACTTATATCCCTATCAAACTATTTAATGTTACCACATATTAGGAATAAAATAAAACATTTTAATAACGATAATTCTGTTTATGGCGGCTTTCGCTGCTCATTATCATGGGGAGTGGCTTTAGGTGTAAAATGGGAGCAGACAAATTTCCATAATGGGGGTATTAGGAATGGATGCGCCGCTTTCAGGAATTAGAGTGTTGGAGCTCGCGAGTATGCTTCCCGGGCCATTTGCCTCGCAGGTACTCGCCGATTTCGGGGCTGAGGTCATCAAGGTCGAAAATCCAAGGGGCGGGGACTATATGCGCACGAATTTCCAAAAGGATGGGCAGCCCGTTACCTTTCATGCGGTGAACCGGAATAAAAAGAGCCTGGCCTTGGACCTTGGAACCCAGGAGGGGCAGGATGTTTTCAAGTCCTTGACGGCTACTGCTGATGTGATATTGGACGGCTTTCGTCCGGGAGTACTGAGCAGACTTGGGGTAGGATATGACGACCTGCAACCGATTAACCCCCGGCTCATTTACTGTGCTCTGACGGGTTACGGTATGACCGGGCCTTACCGGGATAAGGCCGGGCATGATATCAACTACCTAAGTTATGCCGGAGTCCTGGGCTTGACCGGGATTGCGGGCGGCAGCCCCGTCATTTCGGGGGTTCAAATAGCCGACATAGGAGGGGGAGCTCTGTGGGCGGTTATCGCCATTCTCATGGCCCTGCAGCATCGACAGGCGACCGGGCGGGGACAGTTATGCGATGTGGGGATGATGGACGGAGCTTTCGCTTGGTTGCCGCTGGCATTGGCACAGCAGGATATACAGGGGCTAATGCCCCAACGGGGCCGGGATCCCCTGAACGGCGGACTGGCCTGCTACAATGTGTACGAGACTTTGGACCATAAATATGTCAGTTTGGGAGCCCTGGAGGGCAAATTTTGGGGCCGATTCTGTTCCAAGATCGGAAGACAGGAAATGATCAGCCGGCAGATGGATCCTGCCAGCCAGCAGGCAATGGTTGGCGAGCTGCGCGAGCTGTTCATGACCCGAACTCGAGAGGAATGGACCGGATTTTTCCGGGATGAAGACGTCTGCTTTTCTCCGGTATTGGACTTCAGTGAAGCCCTGGAGAATGAACACTTGCTGCATCGGGGCATGGTGGCCCAAGTGGGGATTGATAGGCGGGATACCCTGGTGACCGCCCAGCCCATCAAACTTAGTGAAGGCAAGGCTTCGATCGGCACCACGGTGCCCGGACTAGGCCGGCATTCTCGGGCTCTCCTGAATGAACTGGGATATTCGGAGCAAGCCATCAGCCTGCTCATTGCTTCCGGATCACTAGGGGTGGAAGTATGAATCAAAGTGTCGAAATAGGGTATTTTTGCTCGATATAATGTATAATATATCGGGGTTAATATCGTGCACAGAGGATGGACATCTGTGCACCAGCAAAAATTAAGGAGATGACAGAAATGGCGGAAAAATTTGCTAGCAAACGAAACATCAAATTTATGCTCCACGAAGTATTCAACGCCGAAGAACTCAATCAGTATGAATATTTCCAGGATCATAGCCGCGAAACCTTCGACATGATCACCGACACCTTTTACAAGATAGGGACAGATTTCCTCTATCCGCTCTATCAGGAATTGGACAAGAATCCTCCCCAGTATATCGACGGTCAGGCCAAGTGCAATCCGGCGTACCGCGAATACATGAAGATGTGCGGCGAAGTTGGCTGGCTCAATGCCAACTGGTCTTATGATGAGGGGGGACAGCAGGTTCCCACCACAGTTACCATGGCCTGTTCATTCATTATCGCTGCTGCCAACTGCGGGATGACTGGTTTCCCCATGCTGACCACTGGCGCAGCCAATCTGATTCGCAACTTCGGATCTCAGGAATTGAAGGATCTCTACATTGAAAAAATGATGACCGGCGAATGGCAGGGCACCATGGCCTTGACCGAACCGGGAGCGGGAAGTTCTCTGGCTGACATCGCCACTATGGCCGAAGACACAGGGAAAGGCTACTACAAGCTCAAAGGGCAGAAGATTTTTATCTCCTGCGGGGATACGGATGCTACCGACAACACCATCCACCTGATGCTGGGCAAGATCAAGGGATCGCCGGCTGGAGTTAAGGGGATATCCCTCTTTGTGGTACCGAAATTCCGGTTTACCGATGACGGCAGCCTGGAGCGCAATGATATCCTGTGTGCCGGGATCGAACATAAATTGGGCTTCAAGGGTTCCCCAATCTGTACGCTCAATATGGGCGAAAATGGCGATTGCTGGGGTTATCTAGTGGGCGAGGCTAATATGGGGCTATCATACATGTTCCAAATGATGAATGAAGCCCGCATCGGAGTCGGAATCGCAGCCGTAGCCAAAGCGACCGCAGCTTATTACGATGCGCTGGAATACACCCAACAGCGATTGCAGGGCCGGAAAGCCAATCAAAAAGATCCGGCTTCCCCTCAGGTTCCTCTGATTGAACATGCCGATATCAGACGTATGCTGCTTTTCCAAAGGGCAGTTTGTGAAGGCGGTCTCGGCCTGGGCCTTCAGTTAGCCAAATATATGGACCTGGCCGAAGTGGGACAGGATGTGGAAAAGAATGAACTGCTGATCGACTTCCTGGTACCCATGGTTAAGACTTTCCCGGCTGAGTACGGAGTCCTTTCGACCTCAGCAGCCATTCAGTGCCTGGGAGGCTATGGCTACTGCCAGGACTTCCCGGTCGAGCAGCACTTCCGTGATGTTCGTATTGACCCCATCCATGAGGGAACTACCGGTATCCAGGCTCAGGACCTTCTCGGACGCAAGGCGACTATGAAGAAAGGTGCTGCCTACCGCCTGTTTATGGAGGAAGCCAAAATTACCATCGCAGAAGCCCAGGCGATTCCTGAACTGAAGGAGGCCGCCGAGATCCTGGTCAAAGGGCTGGAAGTTATGGATGACGTGACCAATTATCTGTTCGGGATCAGGGATACCAAGGGCGCCGAGGAATTCCTGGCCGATGCCACCCTTTACTTGGAGATGACATCTCTGCTGGCAGTGGGCTGGCAGTGGCTCAAACAAGGTATCGTAGCCTGCAAGGCCCTTGAAGGAAACAATATTGAAGGTGACGTGCGCTTCTACCAGGGCAAGATACAGACCCTTAAATATTTCTTTGCCTATGAGATTCCCAAAACAAGTAGTTTGGCATACGTCCTCAAGAATAGCCGGGGCTTAACGGCTACCTTTGACCCGATTCTGTTTGAAGAAGAATAGGACTGGGAGAAATTGCGAATCGAAACAGGGAGCCTGATCGGGCTCCCTGTTTTATTTTGGACGAGATCTATTTCAGTCTATCCGGGAGCAAATCGGAAGCCTCATAAGAAATCAGCAATGAAGGCATTTTAGGGGCTACAGACTGGGTCCTCAACACCAGGGGCAGACCGAATGCCCCCGGCAATTGTTCTGTGATTTCCGATCACCATATTGGAGGTTATGAGCGCGGTTGGTCGAATATTTAAAAGGTATACTTCATTGATACATTTTCCACTTGTGAAAGGAGTCAATCGGATGATCGACAGGAGTAAGCGGTATATGCGCGAAACCCATGCCCTGGAAAGAATGCCCATCCTGGAAGGCAAACAAATCTATTTCGACAGCATGGCCGAGATGGTTACGGTAAGAGCTCAGGAAATCCCGGACAAGGTCCACGTCTATTATTATGATGAAGTGATCACCTATGCCCAAACCAATGAGCGGTCAAATAAAGTAGCCAATTATCTCAAGAGCAAAGGGGTTTCAAGGGGCGATGTGGTTTCGATCATGATATTGAACTCACCGGATTGTTATTACAGCACCTTTGGGGCTCAGAAGCTGGGAGCAATCGCCGGACAAGTAAATTATATGCTGGCCGGCCCGGAGATCGCCTATGTTTTGGATGACTCCAAACCCAAGGTAGCCTTCGTGGGCAGTGAATTTATAACCAGCTTTGCCAAGGGTTATGAAATGGCAAAACACAAACCGATTGTGGTGGAGGTTGTAACCGCTGTCGAGCGCGGATATGAAATTGCCGATACCACCATGGCTGATATCCTGGCGACCTTCCCGGCTGACGAAGCCCTGGTCCCACAGTCAGGCAGCGACCCCTTTATGCTGATGTATTCTTCGGGAACCACCGGACGCCCCAAAGGGGTTTTGCTCTCCAACCGCAATCAGTTCGCCAACTGCAAGGACATGGCTCGTTTTGGAGTAAATAATCCGGATGACGTTTTCCTCTTGCTGGCGCCAATGTTCCATACCAGCCCGCTGTGTGTATGGAGCTATCCTTTAACCTACATGGGATTGGCGATCTGCATTCGGAAAACATTTTCGCCCGCCGACTTCTGGCCTTCGGTCATGCGTTACGGCATCACAGAAGTCTGGGGCACCCCGGCCATGTACATGTTCGTTTTGTACCAGGTCGACACCAGCATCATCGATCCGGCAAAAAACAAACTCAGATTGGCTTTTGCAGGCGGGGCCCCGGTTTTCAAGGAACTCATCGTGGATTTCAAGGAGAAGTTCGGAGTTGAGGTGGTCGATGGATACGGACTGACCGAAGGTTGCGGGGTTGCCACCTCCGGATGCAATATCCCGCTGAAGCTGGGCAGCGTTGGTCAGGCCTTGTTCGAACAGGAAATCGAGATCATGGACCCGGATAACAATATTCTCCCTTACGGTGAGGTTGGCGAGATATGCATCAAGGGCGAATGTGTGATGCTAGGATATCTCAACCAACCCGAGGAAACCGCTGCGGCCCTCAAAGATGGCTGGCTGCACACCGGCGACCTGGGAACCATGGATGAACAGGGATATATCTATTATGCCGGCCGGCTCAAAGAGATGATCAACCGGGGGGGAGAGAATATCTATCCGCGGGAGATTGAAATGCCCCTTGAAGCACACCCTAAGATTGCTGAAGTAGCAGTAGTGGGCGTCCCCGATGCGGCCTTGGGCGAAAGGGTCAAAGCCTGCATCGTTCTCAAGGAACCCGGCTCGATGACCACGCAGGAGGTCAAGGATTACCTGAAAGAACTTATTGCCAGGTACAAGATTCCTGAAATCGTCCAATTTTATGATGTCTTTCCCCGCAACGCCAGCGGCAAGGTTATGAAAAAGGAACTGACTGATTAATACCGTTAACCGACATATCATCAAATGACCGGTAGGCCTTATGGTTTACCGGTCATTTTTTTGTAAGGCAAGGGGACGGTTCGAGACCACTGAAAAACGTCTTATAGAAAATAACAAAAATAC
>CAZDND010000037.1:0-14117 GCA_964506825.1 uncultured Syntrophothermus sp. | reverse complement strand
GATGACATTTTCCCTGATGAGTTATACCATGACATTATCGCTGATTAACAACATATCGACGAACCAAAGCCTTGACAAAAATATTAATATATGATATATTATAAAATTACAATAGCTTAGATAACAATTGTATCCTGCCAGTGTCTCCATGTCAACCTCCTGCAATCAGGCCTTCCTTCCTTGAAGCTAACATATGATATCATTAATTGAATAATTATATGTCAGGAGGAGTAGGGAATGCTGGAGGGATATCATTTCAGTTACAGTTTCAGAATCCGTTACACCGAAATCGATGGACAGATGATAGTGTTGAACAGCAATTATTTGAATTACATCGTGGTAACCAATTGCGAGTTCTTCAGGCATCTGGACCTTAATGTTACCAACTTTGAGGAATCCCAGTTTGACATCGCATTGATCACCTCGAATCTCGAATTTAAATCGCCGGCTGTTTTTGACGATCTGGTCGAGATGAATATCCGAATCGCTAAAATCGGTACGAAAAGTTACCGTGCCGAATATGCTCTGGCAAAGGCGGACACCGGGGAAATACTGTTTACCGCGAAGAATGTGTACACCTGCTTTAATCCCCTCCTTAGAAAAAGCGCACCCATCCCGGAATACGTCCGAAAGAAATTCCAGGCGCTGCAAGGTCCGCAGGAGGACAAAAGAGCCTGAGGATCAGCCTGGGGGAGATTGGGGCAATTCACGGTCCAAGCGTTGAGCTCATGAGTAATTCGCCGGGGCATTCTCCAGGAGCAGAGCAGGAGTTGACCGATTGCTGATACCCGGGGATGGGAAAAGGGACTGGGCTGACCAACGATCGAACCAGACCGGATAATTTATGCGAGGAGTGAATGATATGGATGCCAAGCAAGTTGTTCTCGATGCCATGGCAGGAGCCGGCGAACCCTTAAATGCAGGCAAGATAGTGGAACTTACCGGCCTGGACAAAAAAGAAGTGGACAAAATCATGAATCTGTTAAAAAAGGAAGGCCTGATCATTTCACCAAAAAGGTGCTACTGGCAGCCGAAATAGAATGACCTGAGCAGACGGTCAGTGGGGGTTGAAGAACTGACTATGGGATCCAGGCAATGAAGTGTTCCAATGGGCCGCTGGCAATAAAGGCTGGTCACGGTCAGGCAGACAAGTAAATAAGCCAACCGCATAGCTGGGCTCCGTCCGAAGGGGTCCAGCTTTTTATGCAACATTTGGCAGCTTTGGGTAAGTCGTCGGAGACCTTCGATCTCAAAATCACCGCCACTCGTCAGAAGAAATACCTACCGGAGATTGGCTGGTGCGCGGCCGGGTTCATCAGGGGAATGGATATCCGGTGCTGACCATCCTGGTTAAAGGTCCGCACCCGGTTTATCAAGCAGTCGAATGATAAACCGGCAGCAGAACGCACCTGCCATAGCCAGGGGTACCAGGGTTATAAGGTACATCATTTGATAACCTACGGCCTGGGCTGCATATCCCCAAAGGATGGTCCCCAGGCCTATACCTAAATCTAAAGCGACAAAAAAGGTTCCCGTCGCGGCTCCCCGTCGATGGGGCAGCGCAGAGCGAACTGCCAGGGCTTGCAGGGTGGGCAGGCAAAAGCCAAAAGCAGCTCCAATCAGCCCTCCCGAGAAGAGGAATCCATTGCTGGAATGTGAAAAGGCAAGAACGATCATGCCGAAAGCCATGGTCAGGTGGCCGATCAGCAGCACCATAGCCGTGCCGCCGGCATCGGACCAACGCCCGGATATGGGCCGGGAAATGATCATGGTTATGGCCATGGACATGAAGAAGAAGCCGATATTGGCAACGCCTTGCTCAACCCCATGCAAGGCCACAAAAGAAAGCACGGCCCCATATATTCCGGCCAGGAAGAATGTAACCCCCGATGAAGGCAGCGCAGTACTTTCGAACAGGTTTCTGACGATCCCGGTGATGGAAGGAGGCGGCGAACCAGAGGGCTCAGAGGTTTCGCGGACCGGCAAGCACCAAAAGAAGGCCAGCACCGTCAGTATACTCACGGCCATGAACATAGCATTATACCCAAGACTACCTACCAGCCAAAAACCGATCATGGGCGCCATGGCCATGGATAGTGCCGAGGTGAGGCCAAAATAGCCCATGCCCTCGCCCAACCGTGCGGACGGCAGGCTGTCGGCGACCATGGTCCCGATAGCAGTGCCAGCCAATCCGTAGAACAGTCCATGCAGACCGCGGATGAGGATAACCGATGAGACATTGCTGGCCAGGGGGTAGAAAAGAGTGACGATAATCACCAAGGCCATCCCGGCGACCAGGGCTTTCTTGCGGCCGTAGCTGTCAACCAGCCAGCCGGCAAGGGGACGCATTATCATGGCGCCGATGGTGTAAGAACCCATGGCATAACCAACATCACTCTGGCTGCCGCCTATATCCAGCAGATATACTGGCAGGGTCGGCAAGAGCTGCTGCAATGCGATGAAAAACGAAAAGTTCGCCAGGCAGAGCAGGATAAAATTCCTGGTCCAAATGGTATCGCTGCTTGATCGGTTCATTTTATAATCCTGTCACGGAATTAAATTCTGAATCCTCAACCCTGAGGGCCAGTAAGTTCCGCGGCCCAACCCGAATACACCATTATCAAGGCAATCCTTGGGACTTGTCAATAAGCAGCCTTCCGGCTAGGGGGATTTTTATCAGCCACACATGAAATTATTTTAAGCTTATGAGAAATTGCTCCAAGTAGCTTTGGATTCAGAGGAGCCTTGTCAGATGGTGGGTGGCCAGTGACATTTGTTTCATGCAAGGCAAAAGAACCGTCCCCATGCCTCGAGGCACAAGGCATGGGGACGGTTCTTTTGCCTCGAGGATGGTTGGATAGTGGAGGTGAGCCATGGCGGTTGGCGGCGAGCGTAAAAGAGAGTATGCAGCAACAGGAAATATGACCCTAACCAACGAAGAATAGGGACAGATTCAATGAGCAGGAGGGACGGGAATTGCATCAAGTAGTCATAAGGCAATTGATCCGCGATACGGATAGATATTTGGATCAGGAGGTCGAAATCAGGGGTTGGGTCAGGAGCAACCGCAATCAGAAATCCTTTGGGTTTTTAGCCATTAATGATGGTACGCATTTTAACACGGTCCAGGCTGTATATGATAAGGAGCACCTGGCAAATTTCGATCAGGCCGCCAGATTTGGGGTGGGAGCAGCGGTTACCGTCCGGGGAATCCTGACCGCCACCCCCGGGGCCAAACAACCCTTTGAAATCCAGGTCCGGGAGGTGGTCCTGGAAGGGAATTCTCCGGAAACTTACCCTATCCAGCCCAAACGGCATACTCGCGAATTCCTCCGTGAAGTAGCCCATCTCAGGCCCCGTACCAATCTCTTCGCGGCAGTATTCCGGGTGCGCTCGCTGGCCGCCTATGCGATTCACCTGTTCTTTCAGGAACGGGGCTTTGTTTACGTTCATACGCCGATAATTACTGCTTCCGATGCCGAGGGCGCCGGAGAGATGTTCCGGGTGACTACCCTGGATAAGGAAAATTATCCTCGTACGGACCAGGGCGCCCCTGACCACTCCCAGGATTTTTTTGGCCGCCGCACCAACCTCACGGTAAGCGGCCAGTTGGAGGCCGAAGCGTTCGCATTGGCCTTTCGCGATGTCTACACTTTTGGCCCTACTTTCCGGGCCGAGAATTCCAATACACCTCGCCATGCTGCGGAGTTCTGGATGATCGAGCCGGAAATCGCCTTTGCCGATCTGACCGACGATATGCAGTTGGCAGAGGATATGGTGAAGTTCGTTATCAACTATGTATTGGAGAAAGCCCCGGAGGAGATGGGGTTTTTCCAGGAGCACCTTGACCAGGGCCTGATAACCAGGCTTCAGGGCATAACCAGCCAGGAATTCGGGCGGGTCACCTATACCCGGGCGGTGCAGTTGCTGCAGGAATCCGGGGAAAAATTCGAGTATCCGGTCCAATGGGGGAACGATCTCCAGACTGAACACGAAAGGTACCTTACTGAAAAAGTATTTGAGCGCCCGGTATTCGTTACCGATTATCCCCGGGACATAAAGGCTTTTTATATGCGGCAGAACGACGATGGGCTAACGGTGGCTGCCATGGATCTTTTGGTGCCGGGGGTGGGCGAACTGATTGGGGGCAGCCAGCGGGAGGAAAGAGAGCAAGTCCTAGTACGGAGGATGGAGGAGATGAATATCGGCCGGGGGGAATTGGAATGGTATCTTGACTTGAGAAGGTTTGGGGGCGTAAAGCACGCCGGGTTTGGTTTGGGATTTGAAAGACTGATCATGTATCTTACCGGGATCAGCAATATCAGGGATGTTATCCCTTTTCCCAGGACCGTGAATTCCTGTAATTTTTAGGTGATAAAATTCCTTCGGCGGATGTGGTATCTTGCGGGTATTCACTGTGACTGCACCATGAAGAAATTGACAGAAATATCTGATAGAATGGAAGCATAAACTGGCAGGCAAATTTCTACAACTTGGGAGCCAAGGGAAGATACTTGCAGTGGGGCCGTTATTAGAGCCTGTATCGGATCAAAAGGGAATGTCAGCATCAAGGCTGATCCTGAAAAATTTCCCAGATAGATTTCTGGATGGGGAAAGGACCAGGCGGAAATTTCGTATTCGAGATATAGGGATCGGCTGCAGGGGCTCCAGAAATGCCAGGAGGATGATGCCCAACCCAAATGGGGGCTGAAAGTGCAGATTGATCGTTCCGCAGTGAAAGGATGATGGTTATGAAGCAAGATCCACCGGATATGAACCAACAGGGCGTCCAGGAATCAGCAAACCAAGGAGCGGCTTCACCAGGTCAAGGTGGGGCTGTATGGCATGGAGGCCGATGGAAACCGGCTCTGGGTGTGTTGCTGGTGCTGCTGGTGATGCTATTCGGTTGGAAGATGGGTTGGTTTGGGCCCACACCCATGGCGGAAGCAGGTGAAATCAGCATCACCGCCCTCCAACAGGATGAGCTGGGGGCTGATCCGGAAACCGCTTTTTTGCTTCGTGCCCAGAACCCGATCAGTGCTGGAGCAGTGAAAGAGCACCTGAAGATGGTCCCGGAATTTGCTTATGACCTGGAAAAAAACGATGGCGGCCGGGAATATAAAATCATCCCTGAGGAAAAACTGGAAGCCAATACCATATATCGGCTGGCATTTGATCCCTCGGGGGAACAGAATGAAGCATTCAGCTGGGCTTTTCAAACCCGGGGAGGATTCCGGATAACCGGAACGCTGCCCGCGGATGAATCCAGTGGGGTGCCGCTAAATACTGGGATTGAGTTTGAATTTTCTCATGAGGAATTCGAATTGGCTGCGGCCCAGGATTACTTCAACATTTCGCCTCAGGTCGATGGCAAATTTGAGAAACACAAAAACACCCTGGTATTTGTTCCCAAATCTCTTCAACCCCGAACCGTTTACACGGTTACCTTGAAGAAAGGCTTGCCTTTGATTGGGGGCAAAGAGTCTCTGCAGGAAGATAATATCGTCAAGTTTGAGACGGCGCTGGATCCGGATGAACCGAAACCGGCTTTTTCTTTTGACCTGGACTACCGGAGTGCCGAGTATAGTTCTCTCGAGGCGCCTTCTTTTGCGGTTTTTTACAATACATCTGGGTCGGTGCCTGATTTGCATATCGATTTATACCGCTTTCATGGCCATGGGGCATTTATCGCGTCAATTGAAAAACTGGATCAGCTTCCCGGATGGTCATATTGGGCCCGGGCCGCTTATCTCCAGGACGTCACAAAATTGAGCAAGGTGGCCGGTTATGATACCCGATTCCAGGATGTGGACGAATACTCGCACTATGTAAATTTGCCCACTCCGCTGGCGGCCGGCTATTACCTGGCGGAATTCCAGGCCGGGGACTCAGTGCGCCAGGTTTGGTTCCAGGTGAGCGATTTGGCGGTCTACCGGGGACTAAACGCAAAAAATACCCTGCTGTGGGCAAACGACTTAAAAACCGGCGCGGCAGTGTCGGATATGAAACTTTTTCTGGGTGACCAGGAGCTGGCTCTGGAGCAGAAATCCCCGGGCCTGGCCCTGACCCGAGAAGATCTTTATGATTCCGGTGAGAGCTATGCCTTGCTGAAAGCCGGCCAGTCAGAGATAGTGTTACCCCTGGGACAGGATGACAATAGGTTCATGAACCTTAGTACGGAAGCGCAGAATTATTGGAAGTACCTATATTTGGACCGGGAGACATTCCAACCCGGAGATCCTTTGAATTATTGGGGGGTGCTGGCGACTCGGCAGGGTCGATCCGGTGAAGTCGGGGAGGTGACGGTGGAACTAAGCTCGGCTCGTGATTTTTACTATTATCCCCCTGGTGAGGAAACCCCGCTGCTGACCTCCACGGCCGCCATCCAAGGACAAACTTTCAGCGGTCAGATCAAGCTGCCCATATTAAAACCTGGTTACTATTATTTGAGGATCAAGGATCAGGAGACTGTTATCCTGACCCGGGGCTTTTTGGTCGCGACTTATCAGAAACCGTCTTATCAACTGACGTTAGCCAGCCAGAAGCAAGCGGTTTTTGTTGGGGACAAGATCGATCTGACGGCTGCCACCAGGTTTTTTGAAGGTACGCCGGTGCCCGGGATTAAGTTGAATTATTATGCAGGAGACAAGTCAGGGCAGGTGGTCACCGATAGTAAAGGGGAAGCCCGCATTTCTCTGATCGGCGAGGTGCCGGCCGACAGCTATGAGCCCATTAATTACCAATATTTCAGTTTCAACGCCTCCTTGCCTGAGGCCGGGAGCATAGAAGCCGCAACCGGCGTTTTGGTATTTGCCAGCAACTATTATTTGACCGGAGAAGCCACCGCCAATGGTACCCAATTAACCCTGAAGACCCAGGTGCGGGGGGTGGACCCTGATGCCGCAGATTCCGGCGGAGGTTTTGAACAGGAGGACTTCATCACTGGACCAGTTTCCGGGGTTAAGATAATGGGGGCCTTGTATGAGGAAATCTGGACCAAAACCGAACGCGGTCAACGCTACGATTTCATTAGCAAAAAAGTGGTCAAGGTCTATGATTATGAACGGTCCGAGAAGAAAGTCAGCGATTTTTCCCTTACCTCGGATGGCAGCGGCAAAGCAGTTTACCAGGGCAATATAGAGGAGGGGAAGAATTATATTGCGGAACTGAAATCTGCGGATCCCCAGGGCAGAGCTGCCCGGACCCGGGTCTATATCAATCGGTTTGATGATTCCGATTACAAATATTATTATCTCAAGACCCCGGAAATGGGTCAGGAATACCTTCCCGGCCAGGAAGTTGTCCTGACCCTGATGGAGAACAGCCACCCCCTCAGCGTCGGTTCCGGAAAGGTTTTGTATATCCGGGGCCAGGCCCAGGTGGATCATTTCGAGGTCAGCGGGCAGGAAGAATATCGATTCAGTTTCACCGAGGAGGATATTCCCAACACCAACGTCCAGGCGGTTTACTTCGACGGGCGTATCTACCAGACGGCGGAAGAATATTCGGTTCCTTTTGCCTATAAAAGCCGGGAGCTGAAGGTCAGCATCCAAACGGATAAGAAGGAATATCGACCGGGAGACAAGGTCCGATTGGAGGTTAAGGTGACCGATTCCGCACAGCGGCCCGTCAAGAACGCGGCCCTAAACCTCAATCTGGTGGATGAGGCCATATATATGTTGGGAGAACAGGATGTGGACTTTCCTTACACCCTCTATAAGGATTTTGTGAGGATGATGCTGGACAACTGGAAATCTCACTACCGGCCGATGCCGGGGGGCGGTGCTGAGCAAGGTGGTGAGGGAGGCGGGGAACGCAAGAACTTCCGGGACACGGTGCTATTCTCTTCGTTGGAAACAGATTCTGACGGAAGGGCGGCAGCGGAGTTCGTGCTTCCCGATAACCTGACCTCATGGCGGGTCACATACCATGTTCTGGCATCAGACTTCCGGGCGGCCAGCGGAAAAGAGAAGATCCTCGTGCGCCTGCCATTTTTCATCGATGTTAACGCCGCTTCCACCTATTTGGATGGCGATCGGCCGACGGTAATAATGCGCGCTTATGGAACTGGACTGAGCACCGGGCAGAAGGTTGATTACACGGTGGCTCTGACGGATCCTCAGGGCAAGACAACCAATTTCGCGGCAGCGGGGCTCGCTTTCGAACCCCTGGACCAGCAGCTGACCAAACTGGAACCGGGCGACTACTCCCTAAAAGTAGCTGCTTCCAGCGGTAAACTCAAGGATTCCCTGATCCGGAAGTTTTCAGTGGTCTCTTCTCTGCAGGAGAGAACCGTTAGCCATTATGTACTGCTTAAGGACGGCCTGGTGCTGCAGGGCGGCACCCAGGAGCCAACCCACCTGGTATTCACCGACTATGAAAAAAGCAAATACCTGGAGGGGCTCTATCGACTCATCTGGATGGATGGCGGACGTTTGGAACAGAAGCTAGCCGGTCAGGAAGCGAGCCAACTGCTGACCGAATATTTCCCTGAGGAGGCGGCTTTGGTGCCACTGCAGGCAGTGGCACCGGTGGCAGAATTCCAGCGTCCGGATGGCGGGATGGCCATTTTGCCCTATGCCAGCAGTGACCTGGAACTGTCGGTACTGGTGGCCTGCGGCTTTGCTGATCGGGTCGATGAGCGGGCACTGCGAGGCTATTTGCGTCTCAAGCTGGATGAGGAGGGCCAAGACCGCAGCCTGGCTCTGCTGGGGTTGGCAGCGCTGGATGAGCCGGTGCTGAATGCGATCCGCCAGGAACTAAACGGACCGGGAGTTTCTGACCAATCCAGGGTCAATCTGGCCATGGGGCTGTTGGAGATCGGTGATGGGGCCGAAGCATCAAGGGTATTCCGTGATATTGTCAACCGTTATGGCGAGGACCTTGGGGGGACTCTCCGGATCAAGGTTGGAAAGGACCAGGATGACATCGTGTTGGCAACCACCAGGGCCGGCTTGTTGGCCGCTCGGATAAATCAGCCTGAAAAAATCAAACTCTACCAGTACCTTCTCGAGAATCCCGGCCAGGATTTGGTCAATGATCTGGAGCAGGTGCAAATGCTTAGGCCGCTCCTGAGTCAGATGCAACCGGGAGAGGTAAGTTTCAGCTATTCCCTGGATGGCAAGAAGATCAGCAAGCGTTTGTCCGGGGGAGAGTCATTCGGGCTGACGGTGCTGCCGCGGACCTTAAGCACCCTTAATTTTACAGAGGTCCAGGGGCAGGTGGGAGTTTCATCTACCTATTCACAGACATTTTCGGGAGGAGGGATTCAGCCATCCGGAGACCTGAAGATCAGCCGTCAATATCAGGTGAATGCTGCCACCAAGACCTCATGGAAACGTTCAGATTTGGTAAAGGTTATTATCTATTTCGAGGTGGGCAGCAAGGCGCCTGGGGGAATTTATGAGGTGGTGGACATTTTGCCGGCGGGGCTGACGTATGTCAGCCGGCCTTATGACTACGGTATCGATGAGGGAGCTTTCAACTGGTGGTCGTTCCCCTCCGAGGTCAAGGGCAATAAATTGGTCTTTACCGTGGGCAAAACTTCGGGAACCATAACCTATTATGCCCGGGTCTCAGCCCCCGGGGAATATGTTGGTTCTGCGCCGCTGATCAGCAGCGTTACATCACCGGCGGTCTTTGCCCAGGGCATTCCGGAAAGGATCACCATTCAATGAGGGGTTTCATCACCGGGGCTCTGATGATTTGCATGTTATCAGGGTTGGCGGGATGCCAGGGGGCGGCCCTTGAGCAGCCGCCCGGGCAGCCCGCCCATAAGAGCATGATAACCCATGCTGAGCTGGTGAGTGCCCTCAACTACCAGCTTTGGGACCAAAGGAAGGGGCAGGGGGCGATTGTCAGCGGGGTGGTACCCCATCATTTGACAGCAGATCACCTGACGGCCCGGTATTTTGATAGGTTAGCGGATCAGGATCCGGAATTGCTGGTGATTGTAGGGCCTAATCACAATAACCGGGGGGCAAGAATTATAACCGGACGATATAATTGGCAGACTCCGGAGGGTACGGTTCTGGTCGACCAGCAAGCGGTCACCAGGCTTATGCTCTCCAACCTGGCGGCCGAGGACGACGGCACCCTGGCCATGGAGCATTCGATAGGCAATCTGGTTCCCTTCGTTCGCCATTTCCTGCCGGAGACCCGGATCGTCCCCATTATATTGCACCACGATGTAAACCTGGAAGAGGTGGATCGCTTGATCGGTGTTATCGAGGAGGTTGCCGATAATGCGGTAGTGGTAGCCTCGGTCGATTTTTCCCATTATCTGATCAGCAGCGAAGCGGCGGCCCGGGACACGCAAACCCTCAATTACATGAGAAATGCGGATTATGTAACCCTGTTCCGTTTGGGAGACGAGCATTTGGATTCCCCTCCTGCTTTGGCATCAGCTTTCAGATGGGCTGAAAAACGGGGCGCGCCCCAGTTTGAGGTCATGGACCATACCAATTCAGGAATCATGATTAAAAATGAGGCTACGGAAACCACCAGTTATTTTACTCTGGTGTTCGCTGTTGATCAGGGGTGAATCAATACCCAGGCGATGAGATCAATCATCAGGGTATCGACAGTCGGTGCATAATAAATCCGCCGGCAGCCTATTCGCCAGCGTGACGAGGATTGATGATACCGGGGGTATAGAAATGGAGTTCCCGGGTATAGGCAGGAATGCTGTGATATGATATTTACAAAAAAGAGGAGCGTGGATCGATGATAGTCACTACTACCCCCAGTGTGGAGGGGCGCACCGTTCAAAATTACCTGGGATTGGTTGCGGGTGAAGCGATTATGGGGGCCAATCTGGTTCGGGATATTTTTGCCAGCATAACTGATATCGTCGGCGGGCGATCGAGTGCCTATGAATCCAAATTGACTGAAGCCCGGCAGATTGCTGTGGAGGAAATGACTGAAAAAGCCCGTCGTCTTGGGGCTAATGCAGTGGTCGGGGTAGATATTGACTATGAAGTGATCCGGGACGGGATGCTCATGGTGGCGGCCAGCGGGACGGCGGTTACCATATCGGAGTGACCTTAAGCTTCAGGATATAGAATGGGCTGCAGAAAATCGGCAAGGCAGCTTCGGAGATCAGATGGTTGCAACCGGCACTCAAGTTTCCGTTTCCAAGCAGAGATTTGAGTGATATTACGGGGCCGTCATATTGATCTGCCGGGCTGCCTTACCCTCGTTTTTTTCAATGCCGACCAGAGGCCTGATCGGTTTTATTCTGCGAAGGTTTCCACGGTAACCTTTTTCATGACTCGGGGCACCGCTGGAAAATCTCGGGAGTCTCTTTTGGCGCTGACGATAGCGTCCACTTCATCCATGCCTTCCAGTACTTCGCCGAAGGCCGCGTAACTGCCGTCCAGATGGGCGGACTTGGCGACCATGATAAAGAATTGGGAGCCTGCAGAATCAGGGCGGCTGCTGCGAGCCATGGAAATGACTCCGCGATTATGCTTAAGCGGGTTGGCAAAGCCGTTGATAGAGAACTCGCCCTTGATGGTATGGCCGGGACCGCCGGTGCCGACGCCCTCCGGACAGCCTCCCTGGATCATAAAACCGGGGATGATCCGATGAAAAATCAGCCCGTCATAAAATCCCTGCTGGACCAAGCTGACGAAGTTTTCCACCGTAATGGGGGCAGTTTTGGGATACAGCTCGATTTTGATTTGAGCATCATTGTCCATGGTTATGGTGACGATTGGATTTTTGTTCATGCTATCTTCCTTTCAAATATGGAATGAAATCATTATAGCAAGCTTCGAAGTCCGCGGCGAGCCTGCATCAAAATATCCTAAAGAAAACTCTGCCAGATGGCCCAACCGAATTCCAGGGCAATCAGGACGATGATCATCCATTCCAGGGAGTTGGAGTGCTGAATATTTACCTCGTTGCTGAGCATGGTATAGTTGCGATGGATTACCTCGATTTTGCGGTTAACGCTGTCGGTCCATTGGCTGGATCGCAGTACGTTGAGGGTGGCGGCGTAAACTCGGGCATAGTAAATGTCCTCGGTTATTTTTAACAGGTTTTTAATCTTCTCTGTGGTCTCGGTGATGTCGGCGTAGAACTCCATCACATCCGCCATAATCTGATGATATTCCCGCAGGCGTCGAAAGTGGGACAGATTATCGGCTGAGGCCATATGGTCATACATTTTGCCTACCTGGTCGGTCAACTGCCGGTCATAATACCGCAACTCCAGCAACTGTACGTTGGCGTACTCGATCAGATCCACCAGGTCCGTGGGGTCTTCCGGGTCTACCAGCCAGGCGGAGTCCCACGAAATCAAGGCAGAATCGTCAGTGCTGTAACTGAGGTTATTCTTCAGGATCTCGCTGCGCATTTGGTGGCTGAAAGAGGCGGTCTCACCCATGAGTACGGCTACCGGGTCTGAACCGCTGTCGGCGGCCGAAGTCCAGTAAACATTGTAATCCTCGAAGAAACCGGTGTCGATCTGCAGTGAACCATCGTCTGGCGCCAGGATATTTTGCAGGGTGCGAAGGTGGCTGGCAAAAAAATCATCCAGGCCTTTTTGTCCGGTAAACTTCAGGGCCAACAACTCCAGGTCCCCGGGACGGGGATCCTTGACCCGGTGTTCCAGGCAGATGCTGATGGCTCCGATATCGAATATGCGCGCCCGGGCGAATAACATAAGGGGCTGACCCGCATTGGTCTGGACCGAATCGAGCTTGACCAAGAGAGGCTGGACATCCATGACGATGGATTTGGGATTTACCCGGGAAAAGCGGGAACGAGCTATAGAATGGCTTTCCGAAAGCTGGTTTTCCAGAGCATCCAGATCCAGCTCCTGGCCGGTTTCGTATATTCTGAAGAATCTCAGTGACAGCATGGCTCCACACCTTTCGCTTGCATAACTTTCCGACCGGTTATTTATAGCTTAAGCTATCCGGGGACGGTTATGCTATAATTTTACTGTCGCCAGCATCACCTGGGAGTCAAAGGAGCGGCAGCTGCATTATTGTTGAATATGCTGTATGAGGTTTTGCTATGAAAAAAATGATCTACTGTCCCCGATGCGCCCAAAAACTGGTAACCATCAGAAAGAATGACCACGAATATCTGGCCTGTGAGTCGGAGAACTGTGACTATATTTTCTGGGACAACCCCGTACCGGTGGTGGCAGCTCTGGTGGAGCATGAAGGGCAGGTGCTTCTGGCACGCAACAAGGAATGGCCGGAGAAGATGTTCGGATTGGTGACGGGTTTCCTGGAAAAGAAGGAAACCACTGAACAAGCCGTCCTGCGCGAAGTGGAAGAGGAGCTGGGGCTGCGCGGCGAGGTTGCAGGTCTGATCGGCTTATACCCGTTTTACGAAAGAAATGAGCTTTTAATCGTCTATCATGTCCGCACTGAGGGGCTGGTCTCCATTGGTGAGGAGCTGGCCGAGGTCAGAATGGTGCCCCCGGAAAAACTCAAGCCCTGGGCTTTCGGCACCGGATATGCCGTCCAGGATTGGCTTGACCGGAGAAAGTGATCCCATACTCAAGTGCTCATGAAGTCTCCGAAATATGGCGGGTGAAAGAGGATAGGGCCTCTGGCAATGGGTGAAGACTGCCTATATGGATTCCGCTGTGAAACCAGATGAAGAGATTGTCAGTATGCAAAGCAAACCCCCAGTTCCAGGTTAGACTGGAACTGGGGGTTTATATTTACTGTAGGTGCAGGTTTCCGAAGATTCAAATCAGGTTAGACAGATGCTGACTAGTCTTTCTTCATCTTCGCAATTTCTTCATCGCGGAGAATCCTGCGGAAGGCTTTTCCGACGGCGGAACGGGGCAGTTCAGAGCGGAACTCTATGCTGCGCGGGATTTTGTAGGCAGCCAAATGTTCCCGGCTGTAGGCGATGAGTTCCTCGGCGGTGACCGTGGCGCCTTCCACCAGCTGAACGAATGATTTAACCGTCTCGCCGCGATAGGCATCGGGTACGCCAACCGTGATGGCATCCTTGACCTGCGGATGTTTGAAGAGGACTTCATCAATATCGCGGGGGTAGATATTGTAACCACCGGCGATGATCATATCCTTGGAACGGTCGACGATGAATATGTAACCATCCTCGTCCTTGTAGGCCAGGATATC
>CAZDND010000036.1:0-14477 GCA_964506825.1 uncultured Syntrophothermus sp. | reverse complement strand
ACCGCCGGAGTAATAACCACCTTCCTTATCACTGGGTCGGAACTAAGCTCCCAGGTAACAGATGCCTGGAGACATTCTTGGCGACTTAATCTCCGGAGATAACCGTATTCAACGTACACCGGTCGAGGTAGTACCAAGGAGACTGTCCCCAATTCGTCGCCTTCGCATTGATAAGCCGCAGATTCGCCATCACCAACTATGTCCAACCAGGCTTCCGGCTTCATATCGATCTCATCCGAGGCAACAGCGGAGGTCACCAGTTCTGGAACCAAATAAGCTCCCTTGAAGTCGTCCCCCCCGGTTTCAATCTCCCAGTCGACAACAACCGCATCCTGTTCCACGCGAATTAGTTTGGATATGGAATTGCCGCTAATATCCGAATCCTGGCATCCTGTCCATTCCCCCTGCAACCGAATCGCAACTCCATCTTGCCCCTGAATCAGCTCTTCTAATTTGAATCGCTTGATCCGCACAGCTCTTTGAATGCCGTTCTGCGCTTTATCGTTTACGATGCTCTCCCCCATACTGTTGCGGCATTTTTCGATACGTCCTCCCTCATGATAAAACTCTTCCTTCAATCGGGAGTCGGTCTCCGTAAACACCAGGCTTTGCGAATAGCGGGTGATGCCTGGTTTGGGAAGATGGTCGCTGATTTCTTTTTCCAGGTAACCCAGCAGGTCATCAAAATTCCAAATAATATCACCTCTGGCCTGCTGAAATATTATCTGCCCCCGACCTACATGGATGACCACCATCTGCTGTGCAGTCCAAACCACGATTTCAGACTCGCCGTCACCGTCCCAGTCATACTGCTGCACCTGGGGGAATACCACCCGGGATCCACCTAACCGCTCCTCAAGCATTGTACATAAGCTTTCCGCCAGATCAAGAAGAGCAAATCCCTGCAGATCAAGATAGCTGCAGGATCCATAAGCCGGATGACGGCTAGCCCAACGGGGATCCTCCTGATAAGCAATGTTGCGGATCCTCTGAATAACCAGATAAGCTCTCATGGTTTCAGGGGTGTAACCGGATGACATAACTTCCCTAACCAAGCTTCCTCGACGAGGAGAATCCATAACAATTTGTTCAAACAGCTGGCGAGATATCCCGGCAAGCTCGACCCGCTGCAATATTAACCGATCGATTCTGCCTAACTTGGATTCAACATCACGCTGGCGGGACATCATTCTGCTGAGTTTTTCATCCCCCTGAGTCACTCCACGGATGCCCCGATGGGCTGTCCAATTCTCCCATTCAGAATAACTGCGGCTTGATGATACGGGATAGGTTGCCAGTAGACCCTGGCGTTTGATATATGAGTTGAGCCCGCTGAACTGCAAATCCCGACTCTCCATAACCAAGCTGAAAAACTCCCGCATCCAAGCCTTATCTCCGCAGGGATCCTTGCTCCATTGGCCCATCTTTTCTGCATCCTCAAAAATGACGATCACTGGCTCCATGCGCCGCCCCAACCTGGATATGGCTTCCTTGGCTCTTTCAGCGGCATCCCTCAATATGAACAAATATTTCCTGGGATCCACCACCACCTGGTCGCCTTCACCAAAAGCCTGCCGTTTGAGAAGGCAATAACGGAATTCCGAATGGATGGGAAGCACCTCAAACTTCTGGCCTCCAATTTCGTCCCCCATCCCAAAATACAGGAGATCAGACGGCAAGTGAGATATGGTTGTGCGGGAATGCTGGTCATTGAACCCAAAATGTTGTTGGCAGAAATCGCTGGATCCGCCCGAATAATTGAAATGCCCCGAATAGAAGCTCTCAGTATCAAGGTAGAACAGGGGGCGGCTCCCCACTTCTCTGGCTGCCAGCGCCAGATGGTACAAATTCCACTCCCCGGTTTCTCTCTCCACCACGTGGATCCCCTGCCAATCCTGGGGCAGTACACCGAGCAAGCGTTTTCCCAGGTCAGCATATCCCTGGACCTGATATAGGATGTCATCCGATCGCGACGACAACTGCGTAAACGCTTCATCCAACAGACCACCCACCACTCCAAACCGGGTAGGGTTAGCCATGAGCTTTTGTAGTTCAGCTAAATAATCCGGTTTCTCACTAGCTAGCCATACCAGTAACGGACCGGAAAAATGAAGATTAATGAAAAATCCCGGTTCCTCTTGCATTTCCTGCAGCAGTTCCAACCAAGGAAAATAGCTGTCTCTAAAAACCTCTTCACGAATACTCTGCATTTGGAAATGAGGTTGATGAAAATGCGGACAAAAGGCAATGTTGGTAAGCATTTAAATCCTCCAGGCAAAATTTATCATCCTATTAATTAAAAGCCTTTATCCTGAGCTTCGACCTTGGTCAACCAGCTCTTTTCTTCTTCTGTGAATTTTCCCGAACTGGTAAGGACGACCAAGCGAGTCAGATTACCGTAATGCTCGAGATATCTTTGAATGGCATAGTCCCGGGTACGGTTGCGGCTAACCATAAAAAACCAATCACTGCTCTGCATGAGCATCAATTCTTTGGTGGCCTGGGCAATGGATCGCTCCGCCCAATCGGAAGAAACCCGTCCTTTGACATTATCCAGCTGTCCGCGAGCTTTTTCCAATATGTCCCACATCCAGGAGGTTTCGGCATTTCCCCAAACATCATGTTTACCTCCTGCCCCCCATGAAGATTCATAAAGGCGGACTTCATTTAATGACAGGTCCCCTATAACCTGACCCGGGACAACCATCCCGGTTTTACGGTTGGCAGCCTCACGAAGCAACTGTTCCAACCAGAAGATACCCTCCCCCCACCAATGACCGAACAACTCGGTATCATAACCGGCAACCAGCAGGGGGCTGCCTAGACCCATGCGACGCTCTTCACTCAACATGTTGGCCGCCGTATCCATGAAATCCCGGGCATGGTCACGAACTTTTGTTAATGCGACTTTCTGGTTGTAGATTTGTTTGGAGGATTCATGGCCATTACGGTCAGTCACCCGCCAATATTTTAATCCCGATCCATGCGCGCTCCGATAATAATCACGATACACAGGATCGCCCGGATATCCTGTTTCCGCAGACCACACTTGGCGGCTCAGTCTGGCATTCCTTCCAAATACCAGAGCATCGCTGCCACCAACCCGATAAGGACAGGCAGCTGATTTCCCGGTCTCTGGGAATGTATCTTTGTCGATTCCTATGATTTGCGAGGTTCCTGAGTATGCTTGGGTCGGCTCTCCTCCCTCAATGGCATGACCGTCTACAAAAAAGAATTCAAACCCGCTTTTACCCAACGACTGCTCGAGGCCCGGGAAATATCCGCACTCCGGCAGCCAGAAACCACGGGGCACAAAGCCCATCATTTCGTAAAAGGCATCCCTGCCCGCGGTAACCTGGAGCTCCACTGATTCGACATCTCCGAGAAGGGGCAAATACGCATGGGTGGCAGCAGTGGTGATGATTTCCAGGTCGCTTTGTGATCTGATGTATACGAGTTGACCAAGCAAATTGGCGTTGAACTCACTTCCAAAATAATAGCGAATTTCCCGGTAATAAAGCTGATAACCCCTGGCTAGTCCAGCCAGGTCTTTTTCGCCATGTGACAAGAAAAATCTTTCATCTTGACGAGCCAGATTTTCCATATCCTTCAGGTAGCTTAGAAACCCATCCTGAATGTATCCTGAATCTAATTGGGCCATCAAAGTTGGGCTTAAACTTAGGGTGACGGGTATGGGTATGTTTTCCCTTAGCAAACGAAGGAAGGACATCAATAGAGGCACATAGGTTTCTGCCATGGCTTGAAACAGCCAGCTTTCACCCAGCGGTGATCTTCCGCGGCTGTTGACATAAGGCATGTGAGAATGCAGAACCAGCATCAATCCTGAGGCCAAGCAGCATCTCCCCCTAATCTCCTGTCATTTCCCCCAGCTGCAATTTCCCTTCCAGCAAACGCGAATGATTGATCATAGCCACATAGCGCCGGGTGATCTGGATGGCTTTCTCCAGAGAAGAAGCCTCCGTAAATATGGTGAAAATAGGTTCTTCATCGTCCGGAAGGACCAGGCTCCACCCCTCTTCATGAAACACCCTTATTCCTTGCGCCAGCTCCAGCCGGTCTTCCCGGAGCTGTTCTACCAATCTTCTCATCACCCGTCCTTTATCTTCGGTTGGGCAATGGACTTCCTGACGATCGATGTAAAAGGAGGGAACTGTTGCCGCCAGGGTAGACAGGCTGACCCTATCCCTTGCCATCAATTCAAGTATTTTCGCCAAAGATGTAATAGCGTCACACATTATCTGGAACTCGGGAACCTCATCCTGTTCAAAGTATACCTTGCTCTCTTTGATACCGGTGACAATTATCCCGGAATTGAGCGGCTGGGTCCTAATGACCATGCCTTGGTACTCATGAGCCAATTCCTGGATTACTCGGGGAGCGGCAACGGAAATGCTAATTGCTTGTCCGTGGCTGAATTTCAGCAAAAGGAAGCTAACCAGTGTCAACATCTGCTCGTCGGTAATTACATTCCCTTGTTCGTCGATAAGTATCAGACGGTCAGCATTCTGATCGATCAGCACCCCTAAATCCAAGCCCTGATCAACCACTGTTGTCTTCAACAGTTCTATACCCGTGACTATATCATCCAATGTGCGGACCCGGCATCCGTGTTCCATGCCTGTCGGCAATATAATGGTGCATCCCATGCCTTCCAGGAGGACCGGTAGAAATGATGTGAAATTGCTTTCATCAAAATAAAATGCCACCTTGTATTTCGCTTTTTGAATCACCTCAAAATCCGTGTTGCGGATGATGCCTTCCAGGTATTGAGCAACGATATTTGCTAGAAATATGGTATCTCCCACGCCCTCTACATCTGCTCGGGCGAAAGCTTCCCGGAAAAATACGTTTTCTATTTTTTGGCGGGTATTGAAATGAAGATTCAGTCCCCGCTTATCAAAAAATTCCACCAGCAAAGCAGTCTCATCCTCATATGACTGACGTATTTGGACCCCTCCATCAACCTGTAGGAGACGGGTTGAGTAACGGGTTATCCCAGAGGTGGCATTGCCCAGGTCAAACACATCCACCCCCGTCGACAAGACTCCGGATATAAAGGACCGCTTTAACATCTTGGAAGCATTGGAAGTATCAGAACCAACCGCGATTTTTTTGCCTCTGCCAATAACCGTACCATAGGCTGCTCCCAGCTTGGCCAGGAATTCCGGGGTGATATCAATATTTACCAATCCAGTTATGCCCCTAACTCCAAAAAGGAACTTCTTGAGCCGAGTTCCCCAGACCAGATTGCTGCTGACTATAGAACCAGCCTCAATGTTCTTCTCGGGCCAGATACGGACCCCTGACCTAACTTGGCTTCCGTTCCCCAGTGTCGACTCACATCCAATTACAGCCCCTTCCAAGACCGTATTTTCGCCGCGTAAAATTCCATTGGCCCCAACGATGGCCCCTCGCAGTTCAGTCTTTTTACCTACAAATACCTTTTCCCACAAAACGCTCCGTTTGATGGATGCCCCTTCGTTAATGATGGATCCTGTTCCCACCACCGTCCCCCCACCAATCTTGACGCCATTCTTGATATGGACGCGGGAACCTATGTAGCAGGGACTTTCCAAGCTGGCGCTGGAAGATATAATTGCATCATGGCCCAGAAAGATTCCCGGGCTGGCATATTTCCCGTTTATAGCCAGGTCAGGAATACCATTCAACATATCCAAATTGGCCTGGCGATATTGCTGAATATTTCCGATATCACACCAGTATTCCGGACATTCGAGGGCATAGAGCGACCTATCCTTTGGTAGGAGAATCGGAAACAGATCACGGCTAAAATCGAATACCTGCTGGTCTTCAAAATAGTCGAATATCTCCGGCTCCAGGACATAGATTCCTGTGTTGGCCAAATCACTGAAAGCCTCCGACCAACCCGGCTTCTCGAGGAACTTGATTACTTTTCCTTCGTTGTTGGTCATCACAATGCCGTATTCCGTGGGATTGTCTACCTTGGTCAGCGCCAGGGTTCCCATAGCGTTCTTTTGCCGATGAAACGCTACGAGTCGGTCCAGGTTTATATCAGTCAACGTATCGCCGCTGATGACCAGAAATGTCTCATCCAGATGGCGGCGAGCATTGCGGACGCTGCCAGCAGTGCCGAGGGGAAATTCTTCCACGAAATAGCGGATTTGAACCCCAAAATCGGAGCCATCCCCGAAATGATTGCGTATTGCCTCCGGAAGGTAAAAAAGGGTCACGAGAATCTCCTCGATTCCGTACCGCTTCAGGAGTTCAACTATATATTCCATTACAGGTCTGTCCAGAACTGGAACCATAGGTTTGGGCTGGTTACAAGTCAAAGGTCTCAGACGAGTGCTTTCCCCCCCCGCCATGATGACCGCCTTCATTGGCTCACCCCATCCTTCACTATTTGACCGAGTACCTGCTGGTATTCACCAGCAGTCGTAGCTGCAATTCCGCGCCAGTTGTATTTGTATTCCAAGGTTTTAAGGGCTTCCCTGGACAACCTGGCGGAGAGACCTGTTTCTTGGGTCAGGCGTACCATAGCCTCCGCCAAAGCGTCCGCATCATCCTTTGGAACCTGCAGACCAGTAATTTCATCCACCACAATTTCAGCTAACCCTCCAACCCGACTTACGATAACCGGGGTGCCGGCAGCCATAGCTTCCAGGGCAACTATGCCGAAAGGCTCATACAGACTAGGAAACACCGTCATATCGGCTCGGCAGAAAAGCATATCCCGGATATCGTCGGGAATGAATCCAGAAAACAATACTCGATTACCCAACCCCAGTGTGGCAGTCAGATTGACCAGTTCCTCCATCTGCGGTCCTTTACCGCCGATGATCAGTTTTGACCGCGGGCAGTACCCAAGGAACCTGTTGAAGGCATTAATCAGCACTGCAACCCCCTTCTCGGATACAAGCCGGCCAATGTTGAATATCACATGGTCATCATCATCGATTCCATACTTTTCGGCGACTTCACCAGGCATCCTGGTTCCCACAAATCGATTCGGGTTGACACCATTGGGAATGACCGTTGTTTTCCCTATTTCAGGGTTAAAAAGAGCCGCAACCTCTTCTTGCATAAATCGGCTGCAGCATATGACCCGGTCAGATTCCCTGATCAGGTTTTGCTCAATTTCATGGATCTCTTCCTGGAAGGGGTTATGTAAGCCCCGGTTGCGACCAGATTCGGTCGCATGAATGGTAGTGACCAGTGGTATGCCCAGGATCCGGCTGACGACACGGGCGGCATTGCCTACTGACCAATCATGGGCATGAACCAGGTCAAATCCGCCTATCTGCTGATTTATCCGGATGGCTTCGGCAATCAGATCAGCATTGAACCCAGATATCCATTGGCGAAATTCTTTTTCTGAAGGCATCGGTTCACCGATGCGATAGACGCTCATCTTTCCTCTATCTTCGTAGCTTGGGCACCCTTCAACCGTGGGCGTGATCAAGAACAGCTCAACCCCTTGATCAGGCAGGTGCCCACACAGCTGACCGACATGGTTGCCCAGACCGCCGACAACCAAAGGTGGAAATTCCCAGCTTAGCATCAATACCCGCACGGTGTTTGCTCTCTTCCTTTTTATGTTACATTCAACGATTCCAACAGCTTATCCTCCTATACAATTCCATTTCGTTTAGATAGAATGAAAGCAATCGACCTAAGGAGGATTTTTTTTGAAAACACCGATGAATAAAAACAATAAATCCGAAGCGGACCGCAAGGAGTCCTTTCCTGCTTCAATGATCAGGGACATCTCACTTGCTGCTGCTGGTCATCAGAAAATTGAATGGGCCAACCGGCATATGCCGGTTATGAATCGTTTGAAAATTGATCTGGCCAAGGAGCAACCCCTAAAAGGTTTAAAAATTGCGCTGTGCCTTCATCTGGAAGCGAAGACGGCAGTTCTCGCCCTGACTCTGAAGCAGGCCGGCGGAGAAATTATCGCCTGCGCCAGCAATCCACTGTCCACCCAGGATGATGTGGTAGCTGCCTTGGTCGACAGCGGCATTACCACCTTCGCCTTGCATGGAGCCACACCCGCCCAATATGACCTGCATCTCGCCGCTGCTCTCGACCATTATCCTGATATCATCGTCGATGACGGACAGGACTTGGTTGCCATGCTTCATAAGCACAGGCCAGATCAAGCCGCGAAGGTAATAGGCGGCTGCGAGGAGACTACCACGGGTATTCATCGTTTGCGCTCAATGGAGAAAGAAGGTCAGCTTCTATTCCCGATGATAGCGGTCAATGATGCCTACATGAAGTATCTTTTTGACAATCGCTATGGAACGGGTCAGTCCGTGTGGGACAGTATTATGCGCACCACTAATCTTGTGGTGGCTGGCAAGACGGTAGTAGTATCCGGATACGGCTGGTGCGGTAAGGGAGTGTCCATCCGAGCTAAAGGATTGGGGGCCAAGGTTATCATCACCGAAATCGACCCCATCAAGGCCAACGAAGCCATTATGGATGGATTCCAGGTAATGTCGATGAAAAATGCGGCTCCCCTGGGTGACGTATTTATAACCGTAACCGGGAACATTAATGTTATCCGCAGAGAGCACCTGGAGTTGATGAAAAACGGTGTCATATTATGCAATGCAGGGCATTTTGATGTGGAGGTTTCCAAGACCGACCTAAGCGCTTTGGCCGTTTCCCATAAGTCGGTCAGGGCCAATACTGAAGAATTCATTATGCCTGATGGCCGATCCATATACCTGCTCGGCGAAGGCAGGTTGGTCAACCTGGCGGCTGGCGACGGACATCCTGCTGAAGTCATGGACCTCAGTTTCTCTCTTCAGGCCCTTTCGGTTCTGTACCTGGTTGACAACCATCGCAATATGGAAGCCCGGGTGTATAACGTCCCCCCTGAAATTGACCGCAGGGTTGCTGAACTGCGACTCCAGTCCCTGGGAATAACTATTGACGAGCTAACCAAAGAACAAGATGATTATTTGGCTTCCTGGGAAGTCTGATCCTTAAATGGTTTGAAACCATTTCGCTTAACATCTAAAAACCAAGGCCCTGGCAGTCAACGGGATCTGCCGGAGTCTTGGTTTTTGCTCCAATATAGGGTAATTTCGAAGACCGGTCATGGTATCGAGGAGAAGATCCTGACTCCTATCCCGACTTAGCCAGGCCCATTAGCATTGCCGGAAAACACCCAACCATCCTCCGTCCGCCACCCAGGTCTTGGACCCTCGGCATTTGTTTGACATCTTCATCCTTCATTGACCCTTGGTTCTCCAACCGGGCAGAGGTCACTATTTTCTTAGGCCTGAATCCAATCTTCGTCCAAAAACAAATCATTCGGGTCAAATATTACTAACCATACCTCGAGATCATGGTCAAGCAGGAACTCCTTGATGGCAGTGACAGCGATGTGAAATGCCTGATCCTTTGGATAACCATAGATACCCGCTGAGATAAGCGGAAAAGCTATCGACCTGCACTTACTCCTAACCGCAAGATTCAGAGAGTTGATATAGCAATTATGCAGCAACTGCGCTTCTCCGAATTGACCTCCGTTCCATACGGGACCCACGGTATGGATGATGTACGCAGCAGGCAGGGCGCAGCCGCTGGTGAGAACCGCCTCGCCCACTTCACACCTCCCCATAGCATCACATTCCGCTTGCAGTTCCTGAGCTCCGGCCTCCGCAAATATGGCGCCGCAAACCCCGCCGCCTGCTTTCAGCTGAACATTGGCTGCATTTACTATGGCCTCAACTTGCATTTTAGTGATATCGCCCCTGACAATCTTTAGCGGCATATCCTGCGAATTACTCCCGATCAAACTTTTTAGGCCTCCAAGAATTCTTGGCAGTGCACCCTCGGTTTCATGAAGACTAGATTAATCCAGAAAATGATGTGTTTCTCCGAAGTTCAGTAAGTGCAATCCAGTTAGACTATCCATACTCCGGATACCCGCAACCCCATCGATTTCCAGCAAAACTGCTTCCAGCACGATAAATGCTTCGGTTTCTCCTCGAATGCACCCCGTCAGCACATCTCCCCCCCGGCCTAATGATGAATGAAGATGGATTGAAGGTGCACCATCTTCATCAGGGAACAGGGTTCCAATTCCAACCACCTCACTGGCTTGATGGAGGCTCTTCCATACAGGATTTGGCGGAACCACATCATCCTGCGGTCCAACCACGATTTTTGCCCTTCCCACGGCGCCTATCAACGTAAACACAGCGCACTTGACCTTCTCATTGGCAGCGATTTTGCTGATCTCATGGAGCGGATCATCCCCGTGTTCTATTTTTATTACAAATATTCTTCCGATGTTCCCCTGTCTATACTCCACTTCAGTCAACCCCCGCTCAGTTTTTAACGGTGTGAATCACCTGGTTTACTTGATACGACCATACACGAACTGGGGTAATCTGCCTTACGGCGAGTTTAAAACAAATTCAAGACCAAACCCGCTACGACAAAATAAATCAGCAGCCCCAGAACGTCGGTAACTGATGATATCAAAGGACTGCTGGCCACTGCCGGGTCCAGCTTGAGCCTTGAAAGTAAAAACGGCATGGAAAATCCAATCAGACTCGCAACAATTACGATCACCATCATGGTGATTCCTACGATCAGACCTATCTCCCAGCCTCCGCGCATAAAACCAAACAGGGAGCTGACCGCTCCCATAGTAATACCCAACGATAAAGCTACCAGCAGCTCCTTGCTGAAAGTAACGAGCCACTCATCCAGTTGCAAATCTCCAGTGGCTATAGCCCGCACCATAAGGGTCGCTGACTGAGCTCCCGCATTACCACCGCTGCCCAATAAGAGCGGAATAAACACCGTCAAAACAATCACCGTTTGCAAGGTCTCTTCAAACATGGAGATCACCCCGGATGAAAGCAGACTCACAAATACCAGGGTGATCAACCATCCGACCCGTTTGGTAAATAGTTCGCTGATTTTAGATTCGCTGTAACTCCCTGCCAAGGGGGTAACAGCCGCCCCTTTGTATATATCTTCGGTGATTTCTTCGACGGCAACATCGAAAACGTCGTCGAAGGTAACTACTCCCACCAAAACCCCTGTGGAGTCAACCACCGGCAATGACAATATGTCATATCTTTGCATAACGTAAACCGCTTCTTCCCGGTCATCAAAAGCCGTCAGGCTTACGTAGGAATAGTTCATTATATCCTGAACCTGTTGTTCCGGGTCTGCCAGGATGAATTTGGATAGATCCAGTGCATCCAGCAGCTTCCAGGATGAATCGGTCACATAGATTACATGAAGCGTCTCGCTGTCTTTGCCTTTCTTTCGGCAATGGTTCAATGCCTGGGCAACTGACCATTCCGGTCTGACCGCTATATAATCGGGAGTCATAAGGCGACCCACGCTGGATTCAGGATAACCTAACAAAAAACGTGCTTCGTACAAATCAGCCGCGCTCAAAAGATTCAGAAGCCTTTGGGTAACCTGACCTGGCAGTTCTTCAAACACTGTAGTCCGGTCATCTGGCCTCAAGTCAGCCAGAAGATAACGGGTTTCTTCGTCGGTCAAATCTTTCAGCAGCGCATTGCGATCGTCTTTTTCCAAGTAGGAAAATACCTCCGCGGCAGTATCCCGCGGTAATAATCGGTATAAGACCACCCGGTCAGCTTTGCTCAGATCCATCAAAGCATCTACCAAGTCCGGAACCAGCCATTCTGCCCACGGTTCCAATCTCAGTTCGTGCCATTGGTGACTGTCGATCAGCTCTTTGATTCGCCCTTGCAGTTCGCTGTTCATTTCACACCCTCTTCAACCCGACTGCTTTCCAAGCATAGTCAGGCACCCTATTATTTTAGCAAGAACCCCTGGCCATTGTCTAAACTAGATTTTTACGCCGTCAGGTGAAAGCAGTATCTTTACAAAGCGTAATACTTATGAAAAGATTTAATCGCGACCTAAATCATGAGAAAGAGGAACGAGCATGGATTGTCTGCAAGCCGACGAATTACTGATACCATACTTGGATTATGATATTTCCCCGGATCTAAAGGCCGACCTTGAGGCCCATCTGTCACATTGTCCGGAATGCGAGGCCAAACTTCAGTATGCTTACCAGGAAAGAGGAGCTCTGCGTTTCAACGGTGATATTCCTGCTCTCAGCGAGGATTTTTCCGACAAGATTATGACCGCGATCAGACATACTCAGTCGCCAACCCAGCCGATCACCGCTCGCTCCCGCATGATTCCGCTGCAGCGATTTGCACTCACCAGTGCTGGACTAGCCGCGGCCGTACTCATTTTGTGGGTGGCCTGGCCACATACCATCCCCGATGGTGCTAAAAAGCCCTCCATGTACACCTCCACCAGCCAGAAAGAGGTAGCTGAAGACCAGGTCATGATGGCTACTGTCGAACCAACAGTTGATAACTACGGTGATTCTGAAATCATTACAAATGACAAAACCGAGGAGCAGCAAGTCCGTCCGGAACAAGACATTGACGAGTCCGCGGCCGATGCCAATCAATCCATCGTCGAAAAAGATGAACCGGAATCCGAAATGGCCGGCGATACCTTACTTAGGATGACCTCTATAGATTCCACTGGTGAGGTTGCTGAAGCGGTACCAACAGATTATCCCTGGCATCCTGGGTATCTGCCGGAAGGTTTTTACCTGGTTCAAGCTGATACTGATAATCGTGGCGGTTCCCGGTTATTATTTCGTGACGACCTGGGAGGATATGTGTCACTCATAATAAAAGCCGACCAGGCACTATCCCCCACTTCAGATATACAAAGCAGTGACAGCGATGTTCCGGCAGAGCAGTCATTGACTGCCAGCCCCGAATCCCCTTCACCATCCGTCCTTGATTTGGACCGGGTGAAATCCGGTAATATTTTCAATTTGCGGCTCACAAGTAATCTATCCCCCGAAGAATTGAAGCGAATCGCGGACTCCATCGATTAGGGCTGGTAACCGCTTGATTTCTTTTCCCGATCTGCTGGCTTTCAATTTGCTATCCTCCCCATCACCACACCCTCAATACCGCAATCCAACGATATATGGACTGCCCATAACATCAGCCCTATCAATCCCGATGACATCAGGTTGTCTGATGTGCTGAACGATCCTCGATTGAATATTTCCCTGTCGACTTATACTGTCGTGACTAATCCTCCTCCGATGATCTTAAATTCTGCTAAGAAAGTGGCATATAACCCCATTTAGATATCATATCTTCATATACATCGGTATCTGCTGATTATTTCATGCGCTTAGGCTGCAAAATATACTTCACTTTATTCGTAATAAATGGCAAACTAAAATAGTATTGCATTTGTTGTGTATCATCAACTCTAATTTTGAGGAGGTATTTTATGAGCCAGGCTTTACCCATCAAAGATGGCATCTGGTGGGTTGGAGTCCGCAATCCAGATTTGCGGGTCTTCGACATCGTTATGATGACTGAATTTGGAACGACCTACAACGCCTACCTGGTTAAAGGTTCTGAAAAAACAGCCCTGATTGAGACTGCCAAAGACAGATTTTTTCCGGAGTTTATTGAACGTCTCAGCGGTGTAATTAATCCCGCTGAAATTGATTACCTGGTGTTGAACCACACCGAACCTGACCATACTGGCTCGGTCGTGGAATTTCTGAAGCTGGCTCCCAAGGCGGTCGTCGTGGCCAGTCAAATAGCTCATACTTTTCTGGCGGAGATCGCCAATCAGGATGTCAAAAAAATGGTCGTAAACGGCGGGGATTCATTATCGCTGGGTGATAAGACCCTTCATTTCATCGATGCTCCGTTTCTTCATTGGCCCGACTCCATGTACACCTATTGTACTGAGGATAAAGTACTGTTCACCTGTGATTCATTCGGTTCGCATTACAGCAGCGAAGAAATGTTCAACGACCTGATTACTGAGGATTACTCGGCAGCCTTTAAATATTATTTTGACAATATCATCGGGCCCTATAAATCTTATATGGTTACCGCCATGGACAAGATTAAGGACCTGCCCATTGACGTTATCTGCCCTGGCCACGGTCCCATTCTCCGTTCCAATCTGGACGAAGTGTTTGCCAAGTACCGGGAGTGGACCAAGCCGGTAGAAAAGGGTGAGAAACCCCTGGTCCTGGTTCCCTATGTTTCAGCCTACGGCTATACCAAACAAATGGCTGAAACAATTATTGATGGAGTTGCCTACATGGGAGATTTCGAAATTCGCTCTTTCGATCTGGTAGAAGTTCCGGTATCTGAGGCACTTAAAGATGTTGAGGCCGCTGATGCCCTTCTCATTGGATCACCCACACTGGTCGGCGATGCCCTGCCCCCCATCTGGGAATTCCTGATGAGTCTATCTCCGGTTATCCATGGCGGTAAGCTGGCCGGAGCCTTCGGTTCCTACGGATGGAGCGGCGAGGCTGTTCCCAATATCGAAGCTCGTCTAAAGTCTTTGCGTATGCAGGTGGTGCCTGGCATAAAGATCAACTT
>CAZDND010000035.1:9366-14481 GCA_964506825.1 uncultured Syntrophothermus sp. | reverse complement strand
AATATGGTCCTCCTGTGGCGAGGCAAGGGCGAGGCAAGGGGACGGTTCTTTTGCCTCGGAAACCGAGGCAAAAGAACCGTCCCCTTGCCTCGAGATACAATGCTCAGTCCTGGTGTCAGGCGAGTTCGCCAAGAGCTTGTTCCGTCTGTTCGGTTGTAGGCGCTTTTCCATGCCATTCAACCTGGTTCTCCATGAAGGAGCAGCCTTTTCCCTTAACCGTTCTGGCCACGATGACACAGGGCTGCCCTTTAATCTGGCGGGCTTCATTGAAGGCGGCAAGAATGCTTTCCAAATCGTGACCATCGATTTCCTGCACATGCCAGCCAAATTCCCTTAGTTTTGGGGCTAACGGCTCGACCGACATTACATCGGACAGCGGACCGTCAATTTGCATTCCATTGTTGTCTACGATAGCCAGCAAATTGTCCAGGTGGTAGTGCTTGGCTGCCATTATGCCCTCCCAGACGATACCTTCTTCCATTTCCCCATCGCCCAGCATGACATAAACCCTGGAATCGCTCCCATCCAGTTTGGCAGCCAGCGCCATGCCTATAGCCCATCCGAAGCCCTGCCCCAGGGAACCTGTGGAAGCTTCCACCCCCGGAACCTTGCGCATATCCGGATGACCCTGGAGGGGACTGCCCAATTGGCGGAGGGTGCCCAACTGCTCTTCCGGGAAGAACCCGGCCTCGGCCAGGGCAGCGTATAGAACTGGGGCTGCATGACCTTTGGAGAGCACGAACCTATCGCGTTGGTCCCAGCCCGGATCTTGGGCATCATATTTCATCTCCCAAAAATAAAGGCTGGCCATGAGATCAGCTGCCGAAAGGGACCCCCCCGGATGCCCGGATCCGGCTTTGCCCACCATACTGACCACATTTCTCCTCAAGATGCGGGCTTTTTCCCGCAGATTACCGATCTCGTTAGCATTGATCTCCCCCATAATTTCTCTCCTAACTTGAGAAAGCAAGCGGATCTCTCCCCCTGCTCACTTTATTCAGACTGCAAATATGCAAAAATAAATCCGTTTATATCTCCGTTCAAAACCGCCTCCACATTGCCCACCTCTACACCGGTGCGGTGGTCTTTGACCAGACTGAAAGGGTTGAGCACATACGACCTGATCTGATTCCCCCAGGCGATTTCCTTATGTTCGCCCTTCAGCTTCTGCAGATTTTCGTCCTGTTCCCTGGAACGCAGGTCGAACAGCTTGGAACGCAGCATCTTCATAGCTGCCTGCTTATTGGCATGCTGGGACCTCTCGTTTTGACATTGTACCACAATGCCCGTAGAAAGATGGGTAATGCGGATGGCGGAATCAGTTTTATTGACATGCTGCCCCCCGGCGCCGCTGGAACGGAAAGTATCCACCCTTAAGTCATCGGGATCAATGTTGAGATCGATTTCATCCGGCAATTCCGGCAAGACTGTCACCTGGGCGAAACTGGTATGCCGACGCCCGGAGGAATCAAATGGTGAAACCCTCACCAGCCGGTGCACCCCGTATTCCGCCTTTAGTTTTCCGTAGGCATGACGGCCTTTGACCAGGAAGGTGGCGCTCTTTATCCCAGCTTCATCGCCGGGGATCACGTCCCATAGTTCCAAGCCGTCCATATTTTCTTCTGCCCAGCGGGTGTACATCCGCATCAGCATTTCCACCCAATCCTGGGCATCGGTTCCACCCGCTCCGGCATGGAGGGATACAATAGCATTATTACGGTCGTATTCTCCGGTAAAGAGAATACTCAGCTCAAATTCATCGAAGGATCGCTTGAGCACTTCCAGTTCCTCAACCGCTTCCCCAAAAAGCTCGGCTTCTTCCTCTGATGACGCCATATCCATGATACTCCGCAGGTCCTGGGCTTCCTGCAGCAACTTGTGGTAGTTTGCTATGGTATCCTTGAGATCACTCATTCTCCTCAGCACATCGGGCGCGGCGCGGTTGTCGTCCCAGAAGTCTTCCCGGAGGGTCTGTTTTTCCAGCAGCGCAATCTCTTCCTCCATCGCTTCGACGTCAAAGAGACCTCCCTATATTTATGAGGCGTTCCTCAATGTATTGCACCAGCCCTTTTGGATCATCCATGTTTCATCACTCCCACTATAGATTGGTATAACCAGCCAGAAGACTGCATAGCTGCCAACCCCCTGGCCTGACGGAGGTAAGTCCGCTTCAGGCAGTACCTTTACCGCAGCATTTCTTGTACTTCTGCCCGCTGCCACAGGGACAAGGGTCATTGCGTCCCACCTTTTTATCCGACTTGACCGGCTGCCGGGGGGCCTCGGCCTCCCGGTTCTCAACCATCTTTCTCTCCTGGGCCTGGGTAACCAGCCGCACCCGGAAGAGAAAGCGGGTAACATCCTCTTTGATACTCTCCATCATGCCATTAAACGCATCATAAGCCTCGAACTTGTATTCGATTAAAGGATCCTTCTGTCCATAAGCACGAAGATTTATGCCCTCGCGGAGCTGATCCATGGAGTCGATGTGGTCCATCCATTTATCATCGATTACCCGCAGCATGATCGCCCTTTCCAGTTCGCGTACCTGCTCAGGCCCTATCTCCAGCTCCCGTTCATCGTAGATTCGGTGAGCCTCGTCCTGCAGGTATACCAGCACATCGCGGCGGTCCATGCCCCGCAGGGTGTCCGCCGTTAAATCGGGAATGGGTGCATAGTTTTGTTCGACCATGCTTATTAAACCTGCCAGGTCCCAATCCTCTGCATATTTCTTTTCACCGGCGAACATCGCCACTATACCCTCAGCTACATCGTCGATCATGGCCAATACCGTATCTTTGAGATCTTCTTTGTCCAGCACCTTGCGCCGCTCCTTGTAAATGACCTCGCGCTGCTGGTTGATCACGTCGTCATATTCCAAAACATTCTTACGAATGCTGAAGTTGCGGCCTTCCACCTTTTTCTGGGCGTTCTCGATAGCTTTGGAAATCATCCCCGCCTCAATAGGCATCGAGTCATCCATCCCCAAACGGTCCAGGAGCCCCTGGATATTCTCGGCGCCAAAAAGCCTCATTAGGTCATCTTCCAGAGAAACGTAGAAACGTGACTCTCCAGGGTCGCCCTGCCGGCCCGAACGTCCTCGCAGCTGATTATCTATGCGGCGGGCTTCATGCCGCTCAGTTCCCAAGACATATAGCCCTCCCAGATCGGTCACTCCTTCGCCCAGGACGATATCCGTTCCGCGCCCAGCCATGTTGGTGGCTATGGTCACGGTTCTTGCCTGTCCGGCACCAGCTATTATCTGCGCTTCCTTCTCATGCTGCTTGGCGTTGAGGACCTGATGGGGAACTCCCCTCTTTTCCAGCATCTGGCTCAGCAGTTCCGACTTTTCGATAGATATAGTACCCACCAGTACCGGCTGCCCAGTTTGGTACCTTCTATAAATGTCCTCCACTACCGCCTTGAATTTCCCCAGTTCGCTCCGATAGACCACGTCCGGCTGGTCCAACCTCACCATCGGCCGATGGGTCGGTATAACCACCACATCCATTCCGTAAATCTTTCGGAACTCTTCTTCTTCGGTCAAAGCGGTTCCGGTCATCCCCGCCAATTTCTTATACATTCGGAAGTAGTTTTGGAAGGTTACGGTTGCCAGTGTCTGAGACTCTTTTTCGATCTTGACGTTTTCCTTGGCTTCTATGGCCTGATGCAGCCCGTCGCTGTACCGGCGGCCGAACATCAGCCGGCCAGTAAACTCGTCGACGATTATGATCTGCCCTTCCTTGACCACATAATCCCGGTCCCGCCTCATAAGGCACCAGGCTTTCAGCCCCTGATTCAGATGATGATTCAACTCCAAATAGCGGTCCTCACCCAGGTTGTCCACGCCAAAGGTTTTTTCAACCCGGGAAATGCCGGCATCCGTCAAGGTGACCAGATGGGATTTCTCATCAACTTTGTAATCCTCTTCCCGCTGCAATCTGGGCACGAAGTGAGCGATCTGCTTGTAGAGATCGGTCGGTTTGTCAGATTCCCCGGATATGATCAAAGGCGTCCGGGCCTCGTCAATCAGTATGGAATCGACCTCGTCAACAATGGCATAGTGCAGCGGACGCTGCACCATATGGGAAGCAGATATCACCATATTGTCCCGCAGGTAGTCAAATCCATACTCGTTATTGGTCCCATAAGTTATGTCAGCCGCATAGGCAGCCTTTTTTTCCTCATATGTCATCCCATGGACTACCAGTCCCACTGATAAACCCAGCATATTGTAGATGGGAGCCATCCACTCCGAGTCACGACGGGCCAAATAATCGTTTACGGTTACTATATGGACGCCCTTGCCGGAGAGAGCATTGAGATAGGTTGGCAGCGTTGCCACCAGAGTTTTGCCTTCACCGGTCTTCATCTCTGATATCCGTCCCTGATGGAGAACAATGCCCCCCAAAAGCTGTTCGTCAAAATGACGCATGCCCAAAGTCCTCCAGGACGCCTCCCTGACCGCGGCAAAAGCCTCGGGCAGCAAATCCTCAAGGGCTTCCCCCTGCTCCAGGCGCTGCCGGAACTCGATAGTTTTCGCTCCGAGCTCCTCATCAGTCAGGGACTTGGCTGCCTCCTCGAGTCTGTTGATCATGTCGATTTTGGGCCGTAATTTTTTAATTTCTTTTTTGTTGAAATCGAATACGCCTTTTAAGAAATCCATTACCATTAAGTTCACCTCTTCATAAAAGAGGGAACCTCATAAAGGCTCCCTCAATAAACCAACTATGCATGTTCTAATATTACACCCAGGATCAATGGACTTCAACTAGTCGAAGTCCGGCTCGATCAACCCGAAGTCTCCATCATTCCTCCGATAAACCACATTCACTTCGTCAGTTCCTGCATTAAAGAAAACAAAGAAACTGTGCCCGACCAGATTCATCTGCATGACCGCCTCTTCTACGTCCATGGGCTTCATGGCAAAGCGCTTGGTGCGGACAATATTAAACTGCTCCACAGCTGCGCCGGCAGCCTCAAGTTCCGGCACCAGGTTTTTCTTGAAGCCGATTCCCCGATAGCGCCTATACATCTTGGTCTTGTACTTATCGATCTGCTTTTCCAGCTTGTCGACCACCAGATCTATGGAAGCATACATATTCTCCGTCTTTTCCT
>CAZDND010000035.1:7121-9356 GCA_964506825.1 uncultured Syntrophothermus sp. | reverse complement strand
GCCCCGGAGAATAACCCCATTGAGCGGAATAGTCACCTCAACTTTATGGTCTTCTCCTTCGACCGACAGAGTAACCTGCGCGACCTTGATGTCTTCAATGAATCTCTCCAGTTTTGAAAGCCGTTTTTCGACATAGTCCTTAAGAGCATCGGTTACTTCAATGTTTTTCCCTCTAATATCAAATCTCAAATTGACCCCTCCCTTCCGAGTCTCTCTTTATATATTCTGCCAGTTGGCCTGAATATCCTCTATCTCCGAGGGGGAACTAAATATTCCGCCTTTTCGAACTACTTGTCTGCGAGTCGAAATCAGTCATACCAAACAGCAATTTTGGGTTAAATTTTGTGGATAAAGTTGTTGATAAGCAATATTTCGAGGTTAAAACTGTGGATAACTTTGGAGGCAAAAATTATATTGCTCTTTCATCCACCGACAAATATCTTCCGGCGCCAGATTCTTTTTCCATTATAAGCCATTTCATCCGCGTCGCCTGCCCGGCCTTCAGAAGCCTTTGCCCGCTGCCCAGACGATCACTGACACCTTAAGGGCTCCGGCTTCATAAAGGGTACGCGTGCATTCCCTAACCGTCGAACCAGTGGTATATACATCATCAACCAGGAGAATGTTCTTGCCTCTAACCCGGGAATGGTCACCAACCGCAAATGCATGGCGCAAATTCTGCTCCCTTAGCTCCCGGGACAGTTCCCTTTGAGGGGGGGTCGCTTTGACCCGGATGAGGACCGCCGGTTCAAAACTGACCTTGATAATACGGGCGATCTTAGCTGCCAGCAGCTCCGATTGATTAAATCCTCTGGTTTTTAGTCCCTCCTGACTCACCGGTACCGGCACCACGGCATCCAGAGGCCAGTAAGCCGGTTCCTTCAGGACCACCTCCGCCATCAGGCAGGCCATCCGACGCACCAATTTCTTTTTTTCCAGGAATTTGAATTGCTTCACTACCTGGCGGTGAGCGCCTTCGTAGGGACCAACCGCCCGGGCGATTGCAAAAGGCGGATCCGCCATCCGGCATTCCCGGCACATCGGTTCATCTTCAAGGAGAAACTTCCCGCACTTGGGGCAGATCTTGTGTTTGGTTCTCAACTCCTGAAGACCTTTTTCGCACTCGCTGCACCAGGGATGCCGGCTCCAGTAAAACCCTGGCGACCTGCACAGACAGCACGCTCTTTGCGGAAAGATCAAATCGAGGATCATGTCAATCATTTGTTCACCTCAGGACCTGGTGGTATTTTTTTTTTGCCTGGTCCAGATATCCCTTCTTCTGGGCCTCATCATTAAGAAGCCTGATCTTGCGAATAGCCCCGTCCATGGCCCTGGTCATACGCGATCCTATAAACCAAACCCTGCCGGTGGGATAATCCTCCGACCAACCCACCCGTCCTGCCAGCTGCAGCAGATAACCTTCATCGAACAAATCATTATCACATCCCAGAACGATCATATTCGAATGGGGGGCCAGATCACCCCTTACGGTCAGGCCAGTGGTCACTATGACGCTGGTTTCGTTACGAATGAAGGAGAAGATCTTTCTTTCCTGCTGGGGATCGTGACCCCCGGTAAAGGCAAATGCCCGCTCACGAAATCCCTGGACCCCCAGGATATCCCCGTGCTCTGACAGCCATGATTCCACCCGGGCCAACATTTCGCTGTCAGGCACCACCACCAGCACCTGAGCCTGGTCTTCTTCAATACTCTCGCGAATTAACGCTAACATCCGGTTAAAAACCCGATCCTGATGAAATTCCTTTTCGATCAGTGCCTGGGGGATCGCCATAGGATGCCCATGGGTCCTGGATGGGATCTGTATGACTTTAATCTCTCCCCTTTGGGCCCGGGAGTAGATATCCGGAGCTGGAGTCGGAGTCATATATATCAGTTTGCCATCCACCTTCTTGGCTCTCCGCAGGGCATTGATGAGGATGGGATTAGCCCGGAAAGGAAACGCGTCGCTTTCATCCAGAATAACCAATTCAAAACTTCGATAATATTTGAGAGCCTGATGGGTTGAAGCCAAAACAATCTCTTCGGTCAGGGGAAAAGGCTTCATTTTACCGTACCGCACGGCGACCCCCACACCAGGGAAAGCCATTTCCAACCTCTCAACCAGGTCAACCAAAACATCCTTGCGGGGCACACCGAACAGCACCCGGCCGCCTCGCTTCAAAACCTCACGGACCGCTCCAAAAACCGTTTCCGGCCGTCCGGCGCCGGTGGCCT
>CAZDND010000035.1:0-7111 GCA_964506825.1 uncultured Syntrophothermus sp. | reverse complement strand
CCAAACCAGGCATTCCGCCACACTGTCTTTGCGCACAAAACGGGTTAAGCCTTCGAAGGCCTCATACTGGGCCAGGCTGAACGAAATATCCAGATTGAGCCTGATACTGGATACCGTTCGCTCCTCCGGCCTGGCTTTAGCAGGCGCAGCATACAGAGCCTCACAAGGTTTTGAGCCCCCCAGCATAAGACACTCCTGGCAATAGTAGCAGTCTTTTTGGCCTGTAGTACAGAATACTTTTGCCACCGTATACTGGTGCCCGCAGCGGTTGCAGGCCATAACCCCGTTGGCAGCGTATTTGACACTGGGAACCCTTGAGACCATCCCTTTAAGGGTCAGGAGATGCAGAGTGTCTTCTAAAACCTCGGTTCTGATTCCCTGTTTGATCCGGCGGTGAATCTCCCCGATGGATTGGATTCGACCCTGAACGGCCGCTTCGACAATATCCTCGAACTGATGCAGCGACACATAGTCAATATTTACTCCGCTGTTGTAATCGAATACCACCGGTTCCGCGGCTGGAAAATCCTCATCGTAATTAGCTAATTCCTTTTTTACCTGACGGAATTTGGCAATCAGAATAGACCGGGGAGACCCATCATTTCTTTTCCAGAAACGATACTTCAAAGATCGATAGGATTTACCAACCCGCTCCTCAGCGGTCGAAATTAGATTCATAAGGTATTCGCACAGGGCCAACGGAAGGGGCGGTGATATGAAGGCCATATATTCGTAATGCTCGGTGCTGTACAGGTACGAGAGGTCTATCTGGGGATTGGCCGAGATGCCTACACGATAACTTTTCTTGTTCCAGGTCATATACAAGAGATACCTGCGGCAGACCATTGCCCCCCCTCCCCCACACTGTTATCCTTGTTTCGACACTGCTATTCGCCAAAACAACGCCAGCCTCTGATCAAAACGCTTGCTGGAGGTTACCTGTGGTTATACCGTCTGTTTCCACACCTGAATTATCCGATACCTCAAGCAATGGTTTGAAAAATCTCCCGGAGTGGGCTGGGTAAAGGCTCGCCCTCCTTGATCCCTGCGCGAGCCGCGCCCCCGGCTACAGTCTCAATCACCGCTGCGGCAGTCGGAACCCTGACCGATATCCTCCAGGGCATCATACAATCAATGATAAGGATCACCCGTTCGTCATTACCTACAAAAACCACATCTATCGGCACCCGCATAAAGCAGGTATGAACTCTCTGGCAGGGGTAGATAACTAAGGCTGTACCCGGGTCCGGCGATTTTCCCATCCATCCCTTGAAACGCGCCCAAAACCCGTGGGCAATTTCAAACTCCCTGATCTTATCACCTTTTCCCGGCATGTCGAAATTCCTCCCAAATAAACTCTGTTTCCTGAAAGGCCCCGGTTCCAGATTACTGTTGGACAAATAAAGATACTGTTTCCAGTTTTATTGTACAACAAAGCGGCAGTCCGTTGCTAAAAATTAGTTGATTGGCGGGGGCACAGGCTCGGAAATAGGACGCAGGGGGGTAAAGAATACCTCGGTTGTCCCGACCGACGCTGGCATCCCTCGCCAACTTTGCACAGCTGCCGCCACCCCTGAGGCTGCCACTGTAGTTGGAAACGGATAGTGCGAGATTGTCGCCCGTTGATGCCTCAGGAGAAACCAATCAAAAATCGGCCTCACACCCGACCGGAAACCGATCCTGGATTTGAGGCCGATGTTTTTGGGCCGGATTATCTGAATATCATTCAGGAAGAAGCTTTGGCCAGGACGGGTTTTCAGACAATCTGGTCGTACCTTATTAGTCCGTTTTTCAGCGCATATACGGCTGCCTGGGTCCGATCCTTGACCGCCAGCTTACGAAATATATTGGTAAGATGATTCTTGGCCGTCTTTTCACTGATGATCAGAATCCCTGCAATCTCCTTATTGGAGTTGCCTTTGACCAGCAGCTCCAGGATGTCCTTTTCCCGCCGGGTGAGATGGACATCCTCCTGCCGCCCTTCCCTGGGAGCTTCCTTAGCAGTCCCCGGGGCTGCCCGCAGCCGGGCGGTTCCCTTTTCCCTGCCCTCAGCAACTTTGCGAATCGCAGCCATCAACTCTTCAGGAGCCGCATCCTTCAGGACATAGGCATCCGCACCGGCACTGAGTATCTCCACGACTCGCTCATCCTCGTAAACAGTCAGCGCTATCACCCGGGAATCGAACAACTCCCGTTTGATAATCTGGGTAGCTAAAATTCCATCCGTGACCGGCATGTTGATATCCATCAACACCACATCCGGCTTCAGCCGGCGGGCGAGATTTATTGCTCCCTGTCCATCGCCTGCCTGCCCCACCACCTGAACACCGGCTTCCAGGCTAAGGGCTGCGGAAATTCCCTCCCTTATGGAGGTGTGGTCATCCGCGATTATCACCGTAATCATATAGCATTCACTCCCATCCACCAGCAACGCCCCGAATATTAATTGAATAATCAGGACTTTTATCTCATATTAGTATAATATTCAGACATAAAAAAAGCCAGCCCCTGGCTGGCTTTTTTTTGGACTAGATTCCCAGTGAGGTTCTTATCTCGCTTTGGATGGCCCTCATCCTTAGGTTATCAGGAGCTTCCACGTAAATCCGGAATACAGGTTCAGTGCCTGAAACACGGATCAATATCCAGCTGCCATCCTCCAGGAGGATCTTCTTACCCTCTCGTTCAGAAATCGACATCACTTCCTGTTCTAATACCTGACGAGGTCGATATTCATTCAATCGGCCCAGTACCTGCTCCCGGTTGCTGGGCTCATAATGGACGTCAATCCTCTCGCTCTCCATATTTCCGTACTGCTCTACAAAATCCAGCTGCAGCTCCCGGATGGTTTTTCCGGTCGCGGCCGTCATTTCTGCAACCAGCAGGCAGGCCAGGATGCCATCCTTCTCAGGAACGTGCCCCAGGATGCTCATGCCGCCGCTTTCCTCGCCTCCCATAACACATCCCTTTTCCCGCAGACATTCTCCGATATATTTGAATCCCACTGGGGTTTCGATCACTCCCAGGCCAAAGGCTTCCGCCACCCGGTCCAGTAGGTGGGTGGTGGCCAGGGAACGGGCTACCGGTCCCCTAAAGCTGCGGGTGCGCAGCAGATAAGCCAGCAGCAAGGACAAGACCCTATTGGGCGGAACATAGGTCCCTTGATCATCGACGATGCCAAAACGATCCGCATCCCCATCCAGGGCCAACCCTATGATGGCATGATTGGCCAGGACCTCCGCCTTCAGATCGCCCAGCAATTTGTCAGTCGGTTCGGGCATTCCTCCTCCAAACAAAGGGTCGGGCCGATTATTGATCGCCACCACGCGATAGCCGGCTTCTCCCAGGATGTTCTCCAAATAACCAATGCCGGCTCCAAACATGGGGTCGACCACCACCACCGGAGCGCTGCCGGTGACTGATGGCAGCTGGACCAGCTTATGGATTTGTTTAAAATATTCGCTGTCAATATCCAAGCGAGTGATAAGTTCCAGCTTATCGGCTTCTTTTAGGGTCAGTTCGTATATTTTGGCCCCGCTGCTCACCAGGGCTATCTCAGCTTCGATTTCGTCGGTTATATCCGGGAGGGCTGGTCCTGCATATTCGGGAATGAACTTCAAGCCATTGTACTGAGGAGGATTATGGCTGGCCGTTATCATGATCGCTCCTCCGGCCCGGTGATGGCGCACCGCAAAAGCTACTGCCGGCGTAGGCAATGGTTTGTCAGGAAGAAATACCTTGACGCCGTTGCCGGTCAAAACCCGCCCGGCGGCCTCCGCGAATTCACGGGACAAGAAGCGATTATCGTAACCGATCACGATTCCCCTTCTCCCTAAATTGCGGTTGATCACCATCGCCGCAATACCCTGAACTACAATACGCAGATTGCCAAAAGTAAACTGATCAGCGATGAGGTCTCTCCACCCATCGGTGCCGAATTTAATTTGCGTCATATATCCAACCCCCATTCACTATTCCCTGCGTGTCGATTATTTAACCATTACTTAGTCTAAAAATACCATCTTATACTGCCCGCAGGCAAGGTAAGGCAATGGGGAAGATACATTTAAACTTGGGCGCGAAGATCTCCGCGGCCCCGGACAGGACCTTTCCGGATGCATTTGGAGAGATGGACGCCAATCAGCCGGACATGGTCCGGCTGATTTCTATGGCGATTATAACCCTGCTCTTCAGAGTATACCAGCTAAGGATGATTTTAGTGTCGGGGGCTGCGCCTCCAACATTCAGCCTGCCGGGCTCTACCCCAGCAGTGATTTGACGATGATATCCCGGATGCGCTCCGCAGCCTTACCGTCCCCATAAGGATTGGCCGTGCGAGCCATTTTCTCGTACTCCCTCCGGTCGGCCAGCAGGGTGGATGCCAGGGAACGGATAGCCGCCCTGGAAGTCCCCGCCAGTTTCACCGTACCCGCGGCCACCGCTTCAGGTCGTTCCGTGGTGTCGCGGAGAACCAGGACCGGTTTGCCCAGGGAGGGTGCTTCCTCCTGGAGCCCACCCGAATCGCTGAGCACCAGATAGGACCGGTTGATCAGATTAGCAAAATCCGCATACTCCAGAGGCTCGATAAGATGCACCCGGGGATGCGACCCGAGAATTTTATAAGCCTGTTCCCTTACCACCGGGTTTTTGTGAACCGGGAATACCACCAGGGTATCCGGGAACTCCTCCAGCAAATCCAGCAGGGCCAGGTAAACCTGCCCCAGCTTCTCACCCCAGCTTTCCCGGCGGTGGGTGGTCACCAGTAAAATCCTTTGGGTAAAATCTATCCGCTCCAGATCGCTGGACAATTGATGGTCCAGGTTGACTGTTTGCAGCAGGGCATCGATTACCGTATTCCCCGTCACCCAGATCTTGGATGCATCCACCGACTCTGCCAGCAGATTGTCCCGGGACCAGGTCGTAGGTGCGAAATGATAATCGGCCAGCTGACCGGTGAGAGTACGGTTGATCTCTTCGGGAAAAGGCGAATACTTGTTGCGAGTGCGCAGTCCTGCCTCAACGTGACCTACCGGGATCTGCATATAGTAGGCTGCCAGGGCGCCGAATAAGGTAGTGCTGGTATCACCGTGCACCAGCACCAAGTCAGGCTGGGCCTGAATCAGGACATCGCGAAAGCCTTTCATCACGGATGCCGCGATGTCGAAAAGGTCCTGCCGGTCCTTCATGATATCCAGATCATACTGGGGAATGATTTTGAATAAGTCCAGCACCTGATCCAGCATCTCCCGATGTTGGGCGGTAACGCAAACTATGGTTTTCAGCTCCTGAACTTCCTCCAATGCTTTGACCACCGGAGCCATCTTGATCGCCTCCGGCCGGGTGCCGAAGACCGTCATTACTTTCTTCACGCTATGATCCTCCGTTTGAAGTCATCTCCTAACATCATAGGCCATGTTCCCCTATCTGCCAACCTGGGCGGATACCATCCCCGCCTACCACTCTACCTTGAACCAGGGGAACTGGTCCTGAGAGAGGACTTCGATTTGAACCTGGCCGTTCTTCAGGTCATATAGCATGCTGTTAATGATTACTTTGCCCTGAGCTGGAAGTTTACTGATCCGGTCCCAGAAATTGAGGGTGGCCCAATTGGAAACCCCGGCGGTAATCCCCTGGGGGACCGCCGTAATAATATATTTGTCGTCAGAAGGCTGCACTTCGGCTTCCACCCAATCACTCAGACTGGCGTCAATTGCGAACTGGCTGCTGTGGAGTCCATACTGACCCAGGCCCACGGAACTGTATACCACTAATTCCCACACTCCGGCAGTCGGGTTTTCCCATTTCACCGGGATCGATTCCTGCCCCGAGGTCTGGGGGTATCCGCTGCCCGCATATCCGGAATTCAAAACCACTTTGCCTCCCGGTTCCATGAGATGCACTCTAACTCTGCCCTGGTATTGTCCCCCGGCGTCCTTCGGAATGTTGATCTGCAGGTTCAATGCGCCGCTTCCTGGGGGAACCTTGAAAAAATAGCGCCGATACAAGCCGGCGGCCAGCTCATCCTTCACCTGGGCTGCGGTATTGTGTGCCAAAGTATAGGGCACTATTATGGTCTGCAATGACTCCAGGGTAGTTTGATCACGGGTCGGGTCCTTGCCCAGAACCATCCCGCTGTATATTCCCGGGGCAGTCGGCGTATGGTAATCCACCGGTATGCTGCGATCCCCATCCGCCGGTATCTGAATGGTATTCTGGCGCAGACTGATCCATGGGCTCGTGACCGAAAGGTCCAGGAAGCGATTGGTGCCCGTGTCATTCATGATACTCAAATAGCTGGTGCCGGCATAGGTGGAACGGGTATAAAAACCTTGCCCTTCCCCTTGGTAATAATCCATGGCCGGTACCGTGGGTACCTGCAAGGACTCCCAGGTCCGAACCAGGTCCAGACTACCATACCCAACCTCCAGCATGGAAAAATCGCCTACTGGTGCAGCGCCGCGCATAATGGCGGTTCTGATCGCCTCCGGTGAAACCTTGATCCCAGCATTTCGGGCGGCCTCCACCAACAGCGCCACTCCTCCGGCTGTATAGGGGGTCGCCAGGCTGGTACCCTCGTCCAGCACATAACCGCCGTGCCATTGTGCATCTATAGTGACCGCTGACGCGGGAGCCACGATCAGAGGAGATACGCCCCCCTCATAGGGTCCCACCGAGCTGAAATACCACGTGGTCGGCTGCGCTATTTGCCAGCCGTAGTTGAGACTCCACATGGCTGGCGAAAGATAACCCCCCACGGCGATTCCCGCCCGGCTGCCGGCAGGAGTCGAGATCGATGTCAAACCTGGGCCCAGATTCCCGGCCGCAATACAGAAAGTAATCCCCCGGGACGACGAAACCTCCTCGATCAGCTGGTCGATTTCCTGTCGCTCCCGGTCGGCCAGGCCAGTAAAGCCCATACTTAAATTGACCACCTGTACTCCCATGTTTCCGGCTATCCGGATGGCCTGTTTCAGGCGGGTTATGTCGCTGCTGCCGAAACCGTCATAAACCTTGATCGCTGCGATCTGCGCTCCGGGAGCCATGCCCTCCATCAGACCCTGTCCAGCCAGGACTCCGGCCACCCGGGTGCCGTGGCCCACCGCATCATACCCCA
>CAZDND010000034.1:0-14564 GCA_964506825.1 uncultured Syntrophothermus sp. | reverse complement strand
AGTGAGGCTGGATCTGATCCCGGAGAAGCTGTTAAAAGCCTGGAATTTGCTTGATTAGGAGGGGCTAAGGATGGGTAAAATCGATGACAACGTGAAACAAGACCTGGAAAAGCTATTTGGCAAAAGGGCTAATTTCGAGGAATTGGAACGGAGGATCTACGCTCACGACATGGGAGTCATGCCGTCTATGGTCAAGCCTCTGGTGGGGAACCCGGTGCCCGAGGGAATCGTTCAACCGCTGAACGAAGATGAGCTGGTAAACCTGGTCAAGCTGGCACAAGAGGCCAAGATAAACCTGACCCCCCGGGCAAAAGCCACCTCCGGTTATGGAGGCGTTCTGCCGGTGGAAGGCGGACTGGTAGTCGAGTTTAACCGCATGAAAAAGATCATCTATATCAATCCCGTGGAACGCACAGCCACAGTGGAGGCCGGGGTGGTATGGAAAGAGCTTGAATATCACCTGAACCAAAAGGACTTGACCCTGGCCCTCTATCCTACCAGTTATCCGGCATCCACCGTAGGCGGGTGGCTGGCCCAGGGCGGGGCAGGCATCGGCAGTTATGAGTTTGGTTATTTCATAGACAACGTGCTTTCGGCGCGGGTGGTTTTGCCGGACGGAACTGTCCGGGAGTTTTCGGGCAAAGATCTGCAATTGATCAGCGAGGCTAACGGTATCACCGGCTTTATTACCCAGGTCGTTATCCGGGTCAAGCCTCTCCGGCCCATGCATGTCAATGCCATTGCCTTTGATACCATCGAGCTGTTGATGGGTTTTTTGGATGGACTGTATCGCCGTAAAGTTATGCTGTGGTCGGTTAGCTTCCTTAATCCGGAAGCAGCCCGAATGAAGAACCAGCTGCCGCCGCACCTGCACCATGGAGAACCGGTCAAGGGAGAGAGGATTGTATTACCGGAGAAATATATTGCCATTCTTTCATGCACCTCCGAGCGGTGCGATTTGATAATGGAAGATGTTACCGAACTGGCGGCCATTCACCTGGGGACTTTCCTATCCCAGGAAATTGCCTTGCATGAATGGGAAGCCCGGTCTGAGCCGATGCGGGCCAAACGTATCGCACCTTCACTGATACCCAGTGAGGTCGTAGTTCCGGTTGAAAAGCTGGCCCTGGTGATTAATGAGATCGATGAACAAATTGATCATCCATTTATCCTGGAAGCCTTTGCCACCAATCGCCGGGAATTTGTCTTGCTGGGATTTATTCCTCATGACGAAAGGAAGTTCAACTTCAATCTGGCCTACGGGCTCTCCCTGACGGTGCTGCGGACGGCTCAGAAGTATGGCGGACGGCCCTACGCCACCGGCTTGTATTTTACCAGGCTGGCGGATGAGGTTTTGGGCAAAGACCGGGTGGATCAACTCCGCAGCTTCAAGAAGGAAGTGGATCAGGAGTCGATCATGAATCCAGGCAAGGTTTTCGATACTACCCTGATTGCGGGCGGTCTCAAATTGGCCCATGCCTTTGAGCCTCTGATCCGGGTATTCGGCAACTTAAGCCCAGGCAAGGCGGCTGGCGAAGTGTTCAAAGAGAAGAAGGGGATTCCCGGAGACGTCGCCTGGTATGCCTATGCCTGCTCCCAGTGCGGCTACTGCGTTGACCAATGTGAACAGTACTATGGACGCGGATGGGAATCCCAGTCGCCCCGAGGTAAGTGGACTTATTTGAAGATGATCCTGGAAGGGGAAGTGGATTGGGATCAGAAGGCAGTGACCAACTTCTTGGCCTGCACCACCTGTGAATTATGCAATCATACCTGTCAATTGGATCTGCCCAACGAGGATTCCTGGCTCAAAATGCGGGGCGAGCTGGTGGACAAGCGGGGCAATCACACATTCCCGGCTTTTGAAATCATGGTTAATACCATGCGGCAGCAGGGCAACATCTGGGGAAGTTATGCCAAAGATCGTGATCTATGGATGACCGACGATATCCGGGCCTATGTGAAGGAGAAAGCCGATTATGCATATTTCCCAGGTTGTACTTCATCCTTTGTGGAACAGGATGTGGCGCAAGCGGCAGCCCAAATATTGAAAGCCGCGGGGGTAGAATATAGTTACATCGGCAAAGATGAGCAGTGCTGCGGCATTCCCATGCTGATCGCCGGGCGCTGGGAAGTATTTGACGAGATTGCCGAGAAGAATATCGAAAGCATGAAAAAGCTGGGCGCCAAGACCATCATCACCACTTGCCCGGCCTGCTGGTTGGTGTGGGACATCTATTACCGCCAATGGGCAGAGGAACGCGGGATGGACTATCCTTTCCATGCCCAGCACTATGCTGATGTCCTGGCCGAAAAGATCGAAAGCGGCCAGTTCAAGCTGCCCGGAGACGTGGGACTCAAAGCCACCTATCACGACCCCTGCCACATGGGCCGGGCAGGTGTGCGTTATGAAGGTCCCCGGACTCTGATCAATGCCATACCAGGCACCAACTTCAGAGAGATGCGTTTTAACAAGGAAGAAGCCCATTGCTGCGGTGCGGTGCTGACCTTGGTAGCTGATCCGGATGTGGCTGAAGTTTTGGGAGCATCACGGGTTCAGGAGGCCATAGACACCGGAGCCGATACCCTGATAACCGCCTGCCCCTGCTGCCGGGTACAGCTTAAACGTTCCCGGGACCTGCAGGGGCTGCCGATGGAGATCCGGGACCTGTCCACCCTGGCGGCGGAGTCCCTGGGTTTCAAGATTCCGGAATCCGATGCGGTGATGGACGAGAAGTGGATGGTTTTTGAGCAGATGATTCGTCTGATGACTCCCTGGGGGATGGCCGACCTGATGGCGGAGATGATCCCTGACCTTATTGGGGCTATGCCGGATGCCTATCGCAGCATGATGAACATGGTGATAAAAGCTCCGCCGGCTTTCAAGGAACCGATGATCTCCATGATGGGAGGGGTCATGCCAGCGCTTTTCCCGAAACTCATGCCGGGGATCATGCCGAAGGTAATGCCCAAGATGTTGGAATTGGTGGGCCAGGCTATCACCATGCCGGATTACCTGGCGGAACAGATGCCGGACCTGATGCCCAAGACCATGGAGGTACTGATGCCTAAGATGTTGGGCGAAATCATTCCCTACTTCATGCCCCATATGAATGAGTACTTGCGTACCGCCCAAACGGCTGAATAAATATCGGCAGATCTGATCATTGACCCGGATGCCACCCATGATCAAAGAATGGGTGGCATCCGGAGTCATACCCAAACCAAAAAACGGAGGCTGGAAAATGAACCAGGGCAAGAAAAATTTTGACCAGGCATCGGCCCATTGGGACCAGAAAACCGGGCGGGTAAAACTGGCCCGAGACGTTGCCAACAGCATGATTGCTACGGGCATCATTCGCCGTGATATGAATGTAATGGATTTTGGATGCGGAACCGGACTGTTGACCCTGGAACTGCAGCCCCTGGTAAGATCGATCGTGGGAGTCGACAGCTCAGCGGGAATGCTGGAAGTCTTTCAGCAGAAGATCTCCACCCAAAAGCTGAACAATGTTCATGTCCGCCTGATAGATATCGAGGAAGGCGGTGTCCTGGAAGGTGTTTATGATCTGATCGTAAGCAGTATGACTATGCATCATATCCAGGATATAAAGGCACTCATCGATCAGTTTAAGCGGGTTACTTCCGCGAATGGATATCTGTGCCTGGCGGACCTGGACTCGGATGATGGCCAGTTTCACCAGGACAATCCCGGGGTAAGACACTCCGGATTTGACCGGGAGACCATGCGGCAGATCCTGGAGGAGGCTGGATTCGAAGTGACCGAGATGAGAACCGCTGCTGAGATGATCAAGGATGTTCCCGGTGGCACCAAGACCTTCAGCGTTTTCCTGGTGGCAGCCCGGAAGAAGCCGTCCAGGATTGAATTGTAAAAATCAATCTTGACAATTTCTCCATACTTTTTTGATATTTTCCCGACAGTTGCCTTGTATGATCTGTTTAGAGCTTGAGAGAGTTCTGAGCAATTATTTTAGGAGGAATGGATCATGAAAAAGAGATGGACGAAAATATTGGGATTAACTCTGGCGTTGTTGCTGGTAGGGGGAATGGCCCTCAGTGCGTCGGCCGCCAACGGCAGCCCAACAGGCTTGGGCCTGGTGCGTCAGGGAATTATGGCGGGTCAGCAGCGCGCTCAGACGGCTCTTAAAGAGGTAGCGGCCTTAACTGGACTTAGTCTTGAGGAAGTCCGTACTCAAAGAGCGGCGGGAGAGTCTCTGGCGGATATTGCGGAAGACAAAGGGATCAGCGAGCAGACCGTGATAGACAAGGTGGCAGCGGAGAGGCTGACTGTTCTCAATCAGCTCAAGGAAGACAACAAGATCACTGAAACTCAGTACCAGGACCGTGTCACCAATATGCAGTCGAGAATCAAGGCCAATATTGAAAGAACTGCTGTTGGACCCGCCAATGGTGATCGGGTCGGCCAAGGAATGGGCCGCCGACAGGGTGCGGGGCAAGGACAGGGTCAAGGCCTTGGCCGGGGAATGGGTCCAGGAGCTGGACAAAATCAGGGGACTTGTATATACAACACCAACAGTTAATATTGATGACCGCAGGAGGTGTCCCGCAAGGGGCGCCTCCTAATGTTATGGAACATGATTCCGGGATGTTATCATATAAACAAAGGTTGGGGCAAGTTCAAGAGCCCAAGGCAAGGAGTGTCTTATGGAGACGGTCATTCTGTTGGTCGAAGATGAAAAAAAGCTGCGGGATATGGTAGCCCAACACTTGCATCAAGAAGGATACCGGGTGGTGCTGGCGGCAGACGGCCAGGAGGCCCTGCGGGTCTGGCAGGAGATCTCCCCTGATCTCCTGGTGCTGGATCTCATGCTGCCCATTATATCTGGTTGGGAAGTTTTGAAAAAGGTCCGGCAAAAAGGTAATACTCCGGTGATCATGCTGACAGCCCGGGCGGATGAAGTTGACAAACTGCTGGGGTTGGAACTGGGCGCTGACGACTATATTACCAAACCGTTTTCCACCCGGGAACTCAGCGCCCGGATAAAAGCGGTGCTGCGTCGCAGCCGTCCCGCTGATCAGATTACCTTGGTCAGTTACCTTAATCTGACCATCAATCCAGAAAGATTGGAAGCTTTTCTGGGAGAGACGCTGCTGCAGTTGACAGCTACCGAATTTAGAATCCTGCTTTTACTGGCTGAGAATCCGGGCCAGGTTTTCTCGCGGCTGCATATTCTTGAAAGGGTATTCGGAGACATGTATGAAGGCTATGAAAGAACCATCGATACCCATATCAGCAACCTTCGCCATAAAATGGAAGCGGTTTCGAGTAGCGAGGTCAGCATCAAGACGGTTTACGGTATCGGTTACAAACTGACAGCGGGAGAATGAAATGGCAAATAACGGGTTGGCCAGAAAAATAACCACCACCCTCATAATAGTCTCCGTGTTGTCGGTTTTGACCGCCACGATATTCATGTTGCTTTTGACCAGGCAGAATTTTACCGACTATATCTACCAGAACGATCAGGCCATGCTGAATCAATGGCTGCCGGTGGTCAGTAATTACTATTCCGAAAACGGAGCCGATGGGCTGCAGGAATACCTGGAATCCGCCATGGGGGGCATCGGGGAGGGCAACGGCATGGGTGGGCGCCGGGGAAACCCTACTCCGGGGTTCAGAACCAAGCCCGGGCAGCGTCTGGTGGTGGCTGATTTGCAAGGAATTGTGCTGGCAGATACCGGGGGATTATTGGTTGGGCAACCAGCCAGATTTGGTTTGTCGCAGGCAAGCTCCGGATCATTGTCAGTCGACGACCGCCAGGTAGGTACCCTGTACGTTATCAGCCCCCTGGGATCCGGGCTGGCATCTCTGGAAAATGATTTTATTCGCAATGTCACTGTCAGCGCGGGCATATTGGCGTTGCTGATGGGGCTGTTTGCCATGATAATGGGATTGGTGCTGGGCCGACGGGTCAGTGCTCCATTGGCAGCATTATCCGCAGCTATCCACCAGGTTGCCCAGGGCAAGCTTGATCAGAGGATGAGTCTGCAGGGCGACCAGGAGTTTGTCCAGTTGGGGCGGGATTTTAATCTGATGGCCCAAAGCCTGGAGAACGCTGACAATTACCGACGCAGGCTGACTGCCGACCTATCTCATGAACTGCGCACTCCATTGACATTTCTGCGGGGACAACTGGAAGGGATGCAGACTGCCAACATACCCATGGATGCAGAGAATATCACCCTGCTACTGGATGAAGTTATCCGTCTTTCCCGCCTGGTTAAGGAATTGGACAATCTGGCCCTGGTGGAGAACCACGCGGTTTCTCTCAATATAAACACCTTTCCAGTAGCTGAACTGTTGGAACGCTTGACCCCGGTCAACATCGCCATGCAGGATAACGGTAACGCTTTCAGTCTGGAGGTAGATCCGGATATTCAGGAAATAACCGCCGACCTGGATCGACTGTTGCAGATTCTGCTTAATCTGCTGACCAATGCCATCAAACATGTATCCGCCGATGGCAGTATTAAATTGTCGATCCTTAGCCGCAAAGATCAACTGCTGTTTTCAGTGGCCGATAATGGCTCCGGAATCGCTCCTGAAGACTTGCCGCACATATTTGATCGATTTTATCGGGTTGATGACAGCCGCAACCGCCAGGAAGGCGGTATGGGGCTGGGGTTGGCAATCGCGAAGGGATATGCAGAGGCTCACGGGGGAAAAATGTGGGTCGAAAGCATTCTTGGATCCGGGACCACATTTTTCTTTACCATAGACCGGCAGTGTTCAAAAAAAGCCTGAGAGACTGATCTTCTCCATTTGAAACATGCCATCCCGGCGTCGCATCAGACAGGAGGTCGGAATTTATTCCCGCGGGGGCACCAGCAGGTGTTCTTTTATTCAAAAACATGTAAATGTGTTGCATATGCAACATCAGCGGCCGAAAAATAAGAGTAGAATTGATTATATAAAGAGAAATTCATGGGCTAAGGCGTGAAGAACGCGGAAAAAAGATAGGAGGGATCTCAATGAGCATGTTCTGCTTTCAATGTCAGGAGACTGCTAAGGGAAAAGGTTGTGATGTAAAGGGAGTCTGCGGTAAAAATGAAGAAATAGCCAAGCTGCAGGATCTAGTTATCTATGTCATCAAGGGAATTTCCGAAATCATTGTCAAAGGAAAACTCAAGGTCGAGGAGGTTGGCCCGGTCAACCATGAGGTCTTTAAAGCCTTGTTTATGACCATTACCAACGCAAATTTCGATGATGAGGCTTTCGAAAAAGAAATCGTTACCTTGCTGGCTTTACGGGATGAGCTGCGGGCCCGGCTGCCGGTAGGGAATTTGCATGATGCAGCTACGTTTGATGTTTCATCCAGGGAATCCATGCTGGAAAAAGCTTCCTCTGTGGGTGTATTGGCAACAGAAAATGAAGACATTCGTTCCTTGAGGGAATTGATAACCTATGGGATTAAAGGCATAGCGGCTTATGCGCATCATGCCCTGAATTTGGGCAAGGAAAAGGCAGAAATCTATGCTTTTACCTACGAAGCGCTGGCGTCTTTGCTGGATGACAGCCTGGCTGTAGGGGATCTGGTTGCCCTGACCTTAAAGACCGGCGAGTTGGGTGTAACCACAATGGCTATGCTTGACGAGGCCAATACATCAAAATATGGCAATCCCGAATTGACCCAGGTTAACCTTGGGGTTAGGGGAAATCCAGCCATTTTGATTTCAGGCCATGACCTGACAGATCTGGAGCAGCTGCTGGAGCAGACCAAGGGCACCGGCGTGGATGTGTACACCCACAGCGAGATGCTGCCCGCCCACTATTACCCGGCTTTCAAGAAGTATGACCATCTGGCCGGCAATTATGGAAACGCGTGGTGGAAACAGCTTAGTGAGTTCGAATCGTTCCATGGGCCTATACTGTTCACCACCAACTGCATCGTTCCGCCCCGGAGTGAGGAAATCAGATCGAGAATATTCACCACTGGCGCTTCGGGCTACCCTGATTGTGAGCATATAGAAGCGGATCAGAACGGCAGGAAGGATTTTTCCAAAATCATCATGATGGCCAAGACCCTTGAGGCGCCTGCCGAAATTGAAACCGGAACCCTGGTTGGCGGATTCGCCCATGAACAGGTATTTGCTTTGGCAGATAAGGTGGTTGATGCGGTGAAATCAGGTGCTATAAAGAAATTCTTTGTCATGGCCGGATGTGACGGAAGGATGAAGAGCAGAGAGTACTATACGGAATTTGCCCAGAAGCTGCCGGGGGATACAGTAATTCTTACCGCTGGATGCGCCAAGTACCGGTACAACAAATTACCCCTGGGCGATATCGGGGGGATTCCCAGAGTGCTGGATGCGGGACAATGCAACGACTCCTATTCCCTGGCCTTGATCGCTCTGAAACTCAAAGAGGTGTTTGGGCTGGATGATGTGAACGACCTTCCCATCGCCTACAATATCTCCTGGTACGAACAGAAAGCGGTCATCGTACTGCTGGCCTTGTTGTACCTGGGAGTAAAGAACATACATCTGGGACCCACCCTGCCTGGGTTCCTGTCACCCAACGTAGCCCAAGTCCTGGTGGACAACTTTGGCATTGCCGGTATCGGTTCGGTAGAAGATGATATCGCATTGTTCATGGGCGCCTAATCAGAACTGGGAACGGTTGCCGGGATCGATAGCGGCAGCGGATGTGAAAATGAATCTGGTCAGGCACTGATCCAGCAATAAGACGGGATGGTGCTTCAAGGATAACTGGCCTATAATTGGAAAAAGCCTCCGGTCGCCGTTTGGTTGCCGGGGCTTTTTTGGCAAAATCTGGGTCAGCAAAGAACACTTGGGGAAATAGGGCATTATTATGGCTTTTTCAAAGAGTTTGGAAAAAGATACGGTTAGAAAAATTATCTCGATTTATTGCCATGACAAACATAAGGCTGAAGCCCCCGGACTCTGCAGCGAATGTCAGCCGCTGTTGGAATATGCGGAACGGCGCATCGACCAATGTGTTTACGGAGATGACAAGCCGGTATGCGCTGAATGCAGTGTGCATTGCTACAAGACGGAAATGCGGGTGAAGATTAAAGAAGTCATGGGATATGCCGGACCCAAAATGCTGGCGCGGAGTCCCGTGCTTACAGTCAGATATTTGTTCAGGAAGATTTTCAAGAGTAAAAATAAAAAAATTGGGTAAAGTTGATGGGCGCCTGCTTACAGATAACCGGAATTCTTTCCTAAATCATTTCATGGAAGCCAGAATAAGGCATGGGTCCATGATCGGGCAGAGTTACTGGTGATCATGAAGCATCGGGAACACTCCCCCCGGGCCATAGTCTGCACGCAGAAAAATGGCGGAAACGATGATTTTAGGCTGTGTTGCTCCCGTCAAGCATATTGTATACATTTGCCATTTGTATTGAAATAGCGACTTTCAATGCCTATAATATAGTATATGATTTTTTCAGGGTGGAAAAATAACACTCAGGCAGATGCTTGGGTGGTTTTTAATATGAGCATTTCAGCATATCCGATGAAGTGAAATGCGATGGGAGGGAACGTATGAACCGTATCAAGATTACTGACACCTCGCTCCGGGATGGGCACCAGAGCCTTTGGGCTACCCGTATGGGTCTGGATGATATGCTGCCGATTCTTGAAAAGCTTGATAATATCGGCTATCATTCGCTGGAAGTTTGGGGAGGCGCTACCTTTGATGTAGCCCTGCGTTTTTTAAACGAAGACCCCTGGGATAGACTGGATTTTCTCCGTCAAAATATTAAGAAGACCCGCCTGCAGATGTTGCTGCGGGGCCAGTCTCTGGTGGGTTATTCCCATTATCCGGACGATATCGTGGAAAGGTTTGTGGAACGGTCTGCTAATCACGGTATCGATATTTTCAGGATATTTGACGCACTCAACGATACCCGCAATCTGGAAGCATCGATCAAAGCTGTCCAGAAGGTGGGCAAACATGTCCAGGCCTGCGTGGTGTATACCATCAGCCCGGTCCATACGCTGGAATACTTCGTTGACATCGCCCTGCGCTTGGTCGATATGGGCGCCGACAGCCTTTGCATCAAAGACATGGCTGGTCTGCTGGGTCCTTATCAGGCCTACGACCTGGTCAAAGCCCTGCACTCCAGGATCGATATTCCCATCCAACTGCACACCCACTATATTGGAGGATTGGCAGTCGGAGCCTGTCTGAAGGGAGCGGAAGCCGGGGCTGATGCGGTAGATACCGCCAGTGTGCCATTGGCATTTGGTTCGTCACAGCCGCCCGTCGAGACCATTGTGCGAGCGCTTCAGGGAACCCCATGGGATACGGGCCTGCACATACATGATCTTTTTGAGATCGCCGAGTATTTTGAGGAACTTCGGAAACGCAAGGGTTTTGAACGCGGCATTACTCGTATCAATGACATGAAGGTTTTTGAACACCAGGTGCCGGGAGGCATGATAACCAATTTCATCTCCCAGCTGGAAGAACAGAAAGCGGGAGACAAGCTGAATCTGGTATTGGAAGAAATTCCGAAGGTAAGGGAGGATTTGGGATATCCTCCCCTGGTTACCCCTACCAGCCAGATTGTTGGTAATCAAGCGGTGTTCAATGTGCTGACCGGAGAGCGCTACAAGCTGCTTTCCAATGAGGTCAAGGACTATGTGCGCGGTTATTACGGCAAACCAACGGTTCCGATTCGCGACGAGATTCGGCATAAGATAATCGGCGATGAAGAGATGATTTCAGTGCGGCCTGCCGACCTGATGAACCCCGCCTGGGAAAAGGCCCGGGAGGAAATGTCAGGTATAGCCAGAAACGATGAAGATATTTTGACTTACGTGTTGTTCCCGCAGGTGGCCCTCAAGTACTTTGAAATCCGGAAGAATCGCGACCTTGGGATCGAACCGGTCAAGGCTCCCGAAAAGGAGAAAAAGCCGCAGTCCGAAACGGAGACGCAACCGGCTCCCCGGGGGACTAAACCGCGAGTTGCAAAGGGGCAGGAGGATATGAACAACCTGGATAAAATCAGAGAATTGGTTTTGCTGCTGGATGAAAGCAATTTGACGGAAATGGAATTGGAGAGCGTTGACTTCCGGCTGAATCTTCGCAAAGGACCGGGGGGTGGAGGCGAAGGCTCGATGAAGCCTCGTGCCAAAGAACGTCAGGCGAAGAAGGAAGTCCTGGAGGACAAGTATCCGCCGGACAAATTGGTTGAGGTCAAGTCACCCATGGTAGGCACCTTCTATCGCAGTCCGTCCCCGGATGCTCCGGCATTTACCGGGGAAAACAGCTATGTTGAAGTGGGGCAGACCCTGTGTATTGTCGAGGCGATGAAGCTCATGAACGAGATCAAGTCAGAAGTCAGGGGCAAGGTCGTGGAAATCCTGGTTGAAAACGGTCAGCCGTTGGAATACGGGCAGACCATGTTTTTGATCGTCAAGGAATAGAGGTGACAGGTTGAATTATAAAGTACTTGTTGCCAATCGCGGAGAAATAGCGGTCAGGATCATCCGGGCCTGCCAGGAGATGGGTCTGGGGACCGTGGCAGTCTACAGTCGGGCCGACGCTGATTCCCTGCACGTAAAAATGGCCGACCAGGCGGTTTGTATTGGTGAAGCTCCGGCCAATCAGAGTTATCTGAACATATCCAACATACTTAGCGCCGCTCTGAACACGGGCTGCAAGGCGATCCATCCGGGCTATGGATTTCTGGCCGAAAACGCTTATTTTGCAGAGATGTGCTCCACCGTGGGCATCAAATTCGTGGGGCCGTCTCCGCGCACCATCAAGCTCATGGGGGACAAGATAACTGCCCGGGAGCTGGTGAGCAAGTGTGGAGTTCCCGTAGTTCCCGGCAGCGAAGGTGGAATAAGTGATCTCAAATTGGCCATAAAGGTCGCCGACGAGATTAAATACCCGGTGCTCATCAAGGCCTCTGCCGGGGGTGGAGGCAAAGGGATGCGCCTGGCCCATAATCGCAAAGAGCTGGAAAAAGCCCTGCAAGCAGCCCAGAATGAGGCTGTGGCCGCCTTTGGCAATGGAGAAGTGTATATTGAAAAATATATCGAAGAGCCCCGCCATGTGGAGATCCAGATCCTGGGGGACGAGCATGGCAACCTGATCCATTTGGGCGAGCGGGATTGCAGTATCCAGCGGAGAAATCAGAAACTGCTGGAGGAGTCGCCATCTCCTTTTATCGATGAGGTGATGCGGGCGCACATGGGTGAAATGGCCCTCCAGGTAGCTTGGGCGGCGGAATATTTCAGCGCTGGCACCGTAGAGTTCCTGGTGGACCGGCACCGCAATTGTTATTTTATTGAGGTCAACACCAGGATTCAGGTCGAGCATCCAGTAACCGAGATGGTTACCGGTGTAGACCTGGTCCGGGAGCAGCTGGCCATTGCCGCCGGGGAACAGCTGACGCTGCGTCAGGCGGATATCAAGCCTCGGGGCTGGGCAATCGAGTGCCGAATCAACGCCGAGGATCCCAGCACGGATTTTACTCCCTCAGCAGGGACGATAACCAAATATCTGCCGGCCGGAGGTCCTGGCGTGCGGGTGGACAGTTTCATCTATCCCGGGTACAGGGTTCCTCCCAACTATGACAGCCTGCTGGGCAAAGTTATTGTGTGGGCACCTAACCGGATTCGAGCCATCGAGAGAATGACCCGCGCTTTAAATGAGCATACTATTGAAGGCGTGAAAACGACCATCCCGTTCCACCACAAGGTCCTTGATAACAGCTTTTTCCGACGCGGAGAAGTATACACCAATTTCATCTCCCGCCGCATAAAGATGGACCAGGGTTAGGAGCCGCCCAATAGGCTTGGTTGCCCTTGGCTGGGTTTTCTAATAGAATAGAGATACGAAGTTCAAGGAGGTGCAAAGGTATGGATGAATATAATGTCAATGAGAATGCCGTTGGAAGCAGCGAAATTGGAGCAATCAGGATTGCCGACGAAGTGGTATCAACGATCGCAGGACTGGCGGCGGTTGAAGTTGAAGGAGTAGCCGCCATGAGTGGGAGTCTGACCGCGGGCCTGACTGAGATACTGGGACGCAAGAACCTCAGCAAAGGTGTAAAAGTGGAAGTTAAGGAGACCGAGGCGGCCATAGAAGTGTTCATACAGGTCGAGTACGGTTTTGCTATTCCGGATGTAGCCAGGTCGGTTCAGAATTCTGTTAAAACGGCAGTCGAATCCATGACTGGTCTGTCGGTCACCTCAGTCAATGTCCATGTAGTGGGGGTTCCCATTAAGAAGGACAAGGTTGAAGAAATCGCGGTTGAAAAGTAGTAAGAACCGATTTACAACCCCCTGAGTCTCAGGGGGTTGTTGTGTTCAAACGGCCCCGATAATCTTGGCTTCAATCCGTTTTCGTCCGGTTGCTCAGGTCTGGACGGGAGTCGGCATTTGAGCATCGAATAACCTGCAATAGGGTGAGGGGGGATTTATGATGTCAGCCGTATGGAAGTCAATACTGGCACTGTATAATTTGTTGCTGATCGCGATCTCGGTTGGGGTGGTGGCGGTGGCCATGGGCAGGTTGGAGCCTATTCAGTGGATCAATATGGGACTGAGCTCTGCCCAGAACCGTTGGGTCATGGCGGGCACAGGTGTGGTGCTGGCACTGTTGGGATTATACCTGCTGATCAGGCTTTTCCACCAAGAAAAGGTTCTGGACGTGGTTATCCAGGAGTCTGAAGCCGGGAGAGCCATAATTACCATTCCGGCCATCAAGTCAATCATTATGAAATCGGTGAAACCGATCGAAGGCATCAGAGAAATCAGACCCGAGGTGGTCAACGGCATAAACGGAGTTATTGTTGACCTCACGCTGCTGGTCAACCCTGATTACAAGGTTCCCGATATGACGGGCTTGGTTCAGGAGACGGTCAGGTCGCAGCTGGAAGAGGTCGGCGGGGTAAAGGTGTCTGAGGTCCGTATTCGAGTAGATGATTTTGTCACGAAAGTGCCGGCACGTTGAGGAGGGGATTAAGCCATGTGGGATAAGATGTTGACCTACATCTTGGAAAACCACCGTGGAAAGGCTGCGGGCCTGCTGTTAGGGTTGCTGGCAGGCATATTGGTGATGAATTATGGTTTTTGGAAAACCGTTTTTATCGCTTTCTGCATACTGGCCGGTTATTTGATTGGCAAAGCGATTGATGATGAATCAGATATTGAAGGCTGGTTCAACAAACTTCGCCGGAGATAATAGAGATTAGGACTGTAGGGGGACTCTGGTTTGAGCAGAAGGAAGGCTCGCGAAATTGCCTTTAAGATACTTTTTAAAATAGATTTGGTCAGGGAGGATCCCGCGGAGGCGCTTTCCAACCTGGACCGGGACTTTTCTCTCAGGCAGGAGTACACCCAATTTGTAACCGACCTGGTTTTAGGAACGGTGGAGCATCTGCCGGAAATAGATCAGGAGATTTGCCGGTATTCAACGGATTGGCCCCTGGACCGAATGCCCACTGTGGACCGCAGTATCCTGCGTATGGCCGCCTACGAAATCATCTATGCCGATGATATTCATCCGGTGGTAGCCATTAACGAGGCGGTGGATT
>CAZDND010000033.1:5852-14714 GCA_964506825.1 uncultured Syntrophothermus sp. | reverse complement strand
ACTGGCTGGCAATATAGAACACCGTAACTGGTTCCGGATAAATGTAGCTAGCACGATGCAGGAAGAAGACTATTTTCGGCTGAGCGAAGTCATTGCACTCATAAATTTTACATCCGGAGGCGAATATTCATTTATCAATCTGGTACTTCCTGAGGTGCGGGAGTCGCGGGGCAGGATTCTCGACGCCGGTTGTGGAATGGGATTTTCCTCGCTGGCAATGAGTCGGCATCTTGAAGTGGCAGCGGTGGATGCGTCCGTAACCCGTCTCAATCGAGCTCGCTCATTATATGCGGCTATCGATGCTCCCGGCATGATTGGGCGGTTGACTGGGATCCTTGAAGCTGAAATGGGGGAGATGCAACGGGAGAAGGGTCGAACTTCGATTGAAGAGATCCTGAAGGGTGAACGGCGGAACGTGGAATTTATCAAGGCTAGCTTAAACGACTTGCCATTGGCCGAAAAAGCCATGGAAGGCATAGTCTGTCTGGATGTTTTGGAACACACTTATGATCCGGGGTCAGTAGTTCGAGAATTTGCCCGCATCTTAAGCCCGGGTGGGCGGCTGTGGATAACGGTTCCCAACTCCAATGGTGAGTACTATCAGCGCTACGAAGAATCCCGCAGGGGGGCCGCATTTCCGGCCATGCTGCATCTTCATCACTGGCGGGAAGCTGATTTGAAATCACTGTTTGACTCCCATGGATTTAACCCCCTTCGGATCCAACCATTCGACCGGTTAGAAGCTGGTAAACTCGCGGACATAAACTTGGAATATGGGCTGGACTCATGGAGTCGAAGCTTGGATGGTGAAGTGTACTTGCAGTTGTTTGCGGTTTTAGAACGCAGCAGCTGACCATAACCACCTCAGGCGAAAACTAACCACGGTGGATATGTTCCAAGAAGGGCTTCTATTGCTCAATATTACTGCTTGCCCTATAATTTCTTAAGATGATATAGGGGGTAATTGAGTAATGCAGGCTTTTAACAAGGGCATCGACGATCGTCTATTCAAAGTAATTGTGGAGACCAACGCCCAAGCGCCATTCTATTGCTTGGTAGGAATATACACGAAGAATCTGGGTCCTGGTTGGGCGGATATGGCGGTTAATACTGAAGGACGGCATGGCAATCCTCTGGGCATTACTCACGGCGGGCTGGTCTCAACTCTGGCTGACGCTTCCATGGGTAATGCCATCCGTTCCACTGGCATCAAAGCTGTTACCGCCAGTTATGATATTCAGTTTCTATCGTCTGCGGATATTGGCAGGGAGATGGTGGCCCACGGTGAGGTGATCAAATCGGGAAGAAAATTAATATTCACCCGTTCAGAAGTATATTCCGGTGAGTTGCTGGTGGCCATCAGTCAAGCAACATTCTATGCCATGGGAGCGATTGATATTGGCTAGTAAACCGAACCGCAATATGGGCGAACTCATAAGAATGAAGGAATATGGTGTCATTACGTTCAATTCGACTTCGGACGCGTTGAAGGCAGAGCGGGTCATGCAGCAAGCCGGTAATTTCTTTGTGGTGATCCCCACGCCCAGGGAGATATCCACCAGTTGCGGCCTTTCGGTTAAGGTTACTCCCGGGGACATAAAACTGGCCAGCCAACTGCTCAGGAGCGCCGGAGTAGTTGTTGAGGGAGTGTATCAAATTTTCATTGAAGGTAGCAACAGAGTAGTAACCGCTCTGGATGGAGTGTGAATAATCAAGGGTTGATATAGCCAGGAGGTAAAAGTGGAGGTTGTCCTGGGGCTGAACATAGATAATGTCATTATCGAGGAGATAGCTCGCTTCCGTATTCAGGGGGGCGAGTTACTTGCTTGTGGCAAGGGAGTCTGCCATGGGTCGGAAGAATGTAAGATTGTCCTTAACAGTTACAAGTCGGTAGTTGTCGCTTTCGAGGACCAGTGGGTTCAGCTGGAGGTTCTATGGAAGATAGTTCATGCTGACCAGGCTTTTCCATTCGTTTCAGACGGTGGAACCGCGGATCATTTGAAGACTGTGCTTCTGGATCTATGGAGGGACTTGCGTTCCCTGGGCCTGAATAAGGTTCAAGAGGCTGCCGGGATTTTAGCGACTGCTGATCCGGTAAGGATTCTTTTGGAGGCGGCCACGGACAACATTCTTTTGGAGAAACCCCTGGACATGCGCCACCATCCCTATAGGGACAGACGCCGCACCCAGGGCGATGAATTTTCCACCCCGGAAGTTCTGGGGGTATTGGAAGAGGGCGGACTGTTGAGCCAAGCCATGAGTGTCTACCGATACCGTAATGAACAGATGGAGATGGCCCGCGAGGTTTGCATCTCCTTCGAACAAGATGAATATCTGTTGGCAGAAGCGGGCACTGGAGTTGGCAAAACTATGGCCTATCTGGTCCCATCTATTTATTGGGCCGTTAAAACTGGAAACAAGGTAGTCATATCGACTCGTACGCGCGCTCTGCAAAAACAATTGGCAGAAAAAGATCTGCCTTTATTAACCGGTGTTTTGCCGTTTACCTTTAATTGGCAAGTAGCCTATGGAAGGGAAAATTATCTCTGTCGGGCCCGTTGGCAGCTGGTCAGAAACTCCCGGGAAGAATTAACCATCGAAGAAGGAAGGCTGATGGCCGGGATCTCCACTTGGCTGGCTGGTGGTGGGAATGGCCAGATTCAGGACCTGCAGTGGGACACCAATGAGGCGCTCTCTTGGAAGAAAATCAATTGCCAGCGGCATGGATGCGGAGGAAATCTATGCCCGTGGTATAATCAGTGTTGTTTTTTTTCAGCACGCAGAAATCTCCAGATGAGCGACATTATAGTTGTAAACCACGCACTTCTGCTTAGTGACCTATCCTCGGGAGGACACATATTACCTCCCTTCCAACATCTGATCGTGGACGAGGCGCACAATCTTGATCGTACTGTTTTTGACAAGTTGGGGGCTTCCTTTGGTGTTGAGGAAGGGATGAGACTGTTGTCCAGACTGTCGGAAAAAAAACAACGGATCGACCGGGGGTATTTGATCGGATTAAGGGCACGCAACCCCAACTTGCAGGAAGAAATCACGAGTGCTGTCCATCAAATCGAGTCCCTGAGGGAAATCATTACTGGACTGTATCGACCGAGTGTTTACGATCATCCGGGAACCGGTACCAGGCGCATAAGGCCAGGGATGGATGAAGCTGAAGAACTGGGGTGGAAATGCCGTGAAGTGGCGGGCTTCTTCAGGACCCTTGAGTTGACCTTGAACAGCATTGCCGAAAATCTGGAGGGATCAGAGGACGAGATCCCCATGGGGGGACTCATGGGGGAGGTGGGTGAATTATGTAATGTGCTCTGGCTTATCGGCGAGAGCCTTGACAGGGCCAGTGAAGAGGATGTCATATGGATTGAAGAAGATTCTGGCGGTTTGACATCCATAGCCGTCGGGCCACTTGATGTTGGTCATGAGTTAAATCGCCGCTTGTATCCTAACCTTCGTTCACTCATTTTGGTTTCGGCTACGCTTACGGTGGGAGACAAATTCGATTTTATTAAAAATCAGCTGGGTTTGTACCTGATCGATAATGATCGCATTCGGGAGTGGGCTACTCCATCTCCTTATGATTACGCCAACAATTGTCGGACTTTAGCGGTCAGCAATCTTGTGGAACCAGGTTCTGTACGATATGCACAGATGGTGGCGGATGTGGTTCACACTATTGCCCAGAATATCAACAAGCGGGCTTTAGTGTTGTTTACTTCGCGCAGCCTGCTTTTGCAGACTGCGGGATTATTGGAACGTGCCCCCTTGGTATCGGGTAGGCTTATCAGTCAGTACCAGGATGGGGATTTTAATGCGCTGATGTCTCGTTTCCGCCAGAATCCGGAAGGCATCCTCCTGGGATCCGATACCTTTTGGGAGGGAGTGGACTTGCCTGGAGAAATGCTGAACTGTCTGGTGCTTACCAGATTGCCATTTCGGCCCCCTTCCGAACCGTTGGCAGAGGCTTGGGTTGAGTACCTTAACCGCCAGGGGAAAAACGGTTTCGTGGAGTATTCCTTGGCTGAGGCGGTGGTCCGTTTCCGCCAAGGGGTTGGCCGACTGATTCGCAGCGAAACCGACACCGGTGTTCTGGTGATTCTGGACCGCCGATTCTGCCGCCCTCCCATAGGCAGACCATATAGCAGGCTTTTTCGTCATAGTATGCCCAATCATACTATCCATGAGATAAAGCATGAGTCTTTGGAATCGGAGCTTCTGGACTGGTTTGGGCGTCCTAATTGATTGACTCACATCAGCTTTTAGTTGTCTGGTGACTCAGAGCCATGGGGAATGCTGAGAGGCGAAATCCTGGCTGATGGCTGACCGGACGAAAAAATATTAACATGCATTCAGCGATTTTGGAACTACAGAAAGGTGTACCGATGAAAATCCTGTTCTTTACCGATACCCACATTAGAGGCAACTCTCCGGTCAATCGCATCGATTGGTTTCCTGCGTCCTTGGCGGCCAAATTAGCCGAGGTGGTGGATATCGCCAACGACAGTGGTGTGGATTTGGTTTTACATGGAGGAGATGTTTTCGATACGCCCAACCCTGCTTTGCCCGTGGTGGCAGACTACCTCCGCATCCTTCAGGGTTTCAGGGCTCCGCTCTATGTGTTGGCGGGCAATCATGATATGTACGGGGGAAACATAGCAACGCTGCCCAGGTCGGTATTGGGATTTATCGGCCGAGTAGGGTTATTAAATCTAATGACCGGCAGCGATGGGCTGAGATTTGAAGCCCGAGGTATACGGGCGTACATCAAGGGCAGTTCTTACCATATGGACATGGATCGTCGTTCACGCCACCTTGATTATCTGATACCAAAAGATCAAGAAAGCGATGTATCCATCCACATGATTCATGGTATGTTGTTCGATAAAACGGAAATACCGGGCGATCATACCCTTATCGATGACATAATCCAAACAGAAGCTGACCTTACTCTGGCAGGGCACAATCATTTAGGTTTCGGCATAATTAACAAGGCCGGACGTTATTTCGTAAATCCCGGCGCTATTGCCAGGTTGAGTAATCATTATCGGGAAATCTCCAGACCGGTGCAGGTAGCAATAATAGATTTGACCGGCGGCGCTATTTCATGCCGTTTAGTACCACTGTCCAAAGCTGAACATGGTCCAGCGGTCCTGGACCGATCGAAAAGAGCTGAAAATGAGGCTAGATTCCAAGCGATGGAGAATTTTACTCGAGAGGTAAGATCAGCGACTGTACTTAAGAGATGGGATGTGGGCGCCATGGTCAACGACATCGCCCAAGCAGAAAATTTGGAGGACAAGGTACGACGGGAAGCCTTGCGGAGGATATCCCTGGCCAGTGAATCACTGGACTCCAAGGGGGGGCTGTCATGAGAGAATATATCAAGAAACTCAGTCTGCGCAATTTTCAGTCCCATCACGAAAGTGACCTCGAATTTTCTCCTGGGCTAAATATAATTGTTGGTCCATCTGATCAGGGTAAATCGGCTATTATCAGAGCCTTACGCTGGCTGATCTATAATGAACCCCGAGGGACAGGGTTTATTCGCTCGGGTGAAACAAGATGCATGGTGCGTTTAGAAATGAGCAACGGGGTATCTGTGGAGAGAGTTCGGGACGAAAGCCGTAAAATAAATCGTTACGTTGTAGAAATGCCGGGAATGGACCCTATGGTATTTGAAAGGTTCAATAAAGAGGTTCCGCTGGAGGTGCGTCAGGCTCTTGGGATCTGTAAATTGGTCGTTGACCGGGATCGGGCTATCGAAATAAATACCGCCAGCCAGCTGGAGGCTCCGTTTTTACTGGAGGAATCCGGGGGGAGCCGGTCCAAGGTACTGGGACGGATGGCAAACCTTCATATAATTGACGCGGCTCAACGAGATGCGACAAGAGACATCGGGCAAGCAACCCAAGAGATAGGGCGGTTGACTGGTGATATCCAGCAGATCGACAAGGAACTATTGGAATACCTCGACTTGGAAGACCGGGAGAAATTGTTGCAGGAACTGGTGGGGCAAATGGAAATGCTGAAGGACCTGGAAGAACGTCTGGTCGACCTTCAGGAACTTAGGGATCGATGGATGAAATCCCGCAGTGGTCTGGATGAGATCAACCTCAAACTTAGAGAATTGGATTATCTGGATGATGCATCAGCACTTTATAACCAGATAGGGGCAAATCTTGGCGAATTCCATGAAATGCAGGAAATGAACGATATGTTAGCCGCTAATCTGAGAGATAGTGACATCTGTTTAAATACCATCCGGGTAACGGAAGAAATAGAACTGACATACAAATCCCTTGAAGAGATCCGGGATCTTCGCCAGCAAGGTTTTGAACTCCAGACTACCCGTCGTCTTCTCCGGGGGCTGGAAATTGAACGGAACACCAAGGAAATGGATTCTGCCAAGTACCACGAGGTGATGTCCGTTCTTGATAACCTAGATCAAATTCAAGATGAACTCGGAGCTTTAAAGGCCGGCCGGGATGAACTGAAAAGGTTAGAGGACATCGCCGACAGGTTTGTAAAAATGCAGAATGGAGCAGACGAAGCCGTTGTTATTCTGAAGGAATGCAAAGCAAGAACTGATGGGATCGCCAAAGCTTACGGAGATGTTCTGCAGCAGGCTGGCCGTTGCCCAACGTGTTTCGCGGAAATCGATCTGGATGTAGTTGAACGTATCCGTCGGGAAACCTTATAGCAGGATTATGAATCCAACTACTCATAAATAAGAAGCAGGGAGGGTTTTAAAATGGAAAAGGAATCCTACGATTCTAAAATCAGGAAATTGGAGAAAGCTTTGAATGATGCGCGCCATGATAGGGCCCAAGCCCAGGCACGATATGAAGTTCTGCTCAAAGACCTGGATGAACTAAACCATAGAATTGCTGAAATGGGCATCAAACCAGAAGAACTGGACAAGCGGATAATTGAAATACGAGATGAAATCGAAGGGCTGATAGCTAAAATTGAAACCCTCATTCCCAGACAATATTTGACAAAGGTGGGCTGGTAATGTGAAGACGGCGGGATTGCAAGCAAGCCTGAATGCATTTCGCGATGATCTCAACCGTCGGCTTGGTCAGCGTGACAGCCTGGAGGATCAGAAGAAACGCAAACAAAATAAAGCGGAAGAACTGCAGGCTCAGGTAGATGTGCTGCGTCAGGTGACCCGCTTGTTTAGTCTTTGCAGTGAGTATGCCCGGAGAGAGTCCAAAGAAACCATAGAGAAAATGGTGACCAGTGCACTTCAAATGGTGTTTCAGGCGGATCATGTCTTTACAATCGATCACGATGAACGCGGGGACAGAACTGAAGCAGATTTTTCGGTGTCTTCCACCTATGGAGGCGATCGGGTGGTCAAGAATGATCCTCGGGAGTCAAGGGGTGGAGGAGTAGTGGACGTTATATCTCTGGCACTGCGGGTGGCCTTACTGGAGACCACCAGTCCTATTATGGAAGGACCATTGATCCTTGACGAACCTGGTAAACATGTGTCAGAGCAGAATGCCCGACAGGTGGCGGAGTTTCTAAACGCGGTCAGCAATTCATTCGGCCGTCAGGTCATAATGGTGACGCATAACCAGCATTTGGCCGATGCAGGAACCAGGTCATTCCATGTGGACATGCGAGGTGGAGAAAGCAAGGTATCCACTGATCAAACATCAGCCTGGAACAACATCTTTCCGCATATCGAGGGATAATTTGCCTGATATCAATTAAGTGATAGAATTTAGGTTAGTCAAAATATGGTTTGTGGTGCAGGGTTGATGATTTAGCCAGCAGATGCTTTGACAACGGCAGGTGCGGTATTGACCTGAAAGATATCCCGGATAACTATTGAAGGATGGTAGATTGATGGAAACGGAAAAGATTAAGAAGGCAGTTGAAATGATTCTGGAGGCAATTGGGGAGGACCCATCCAGGGAAGGGTTGGTAAATACTCCTCAGCGGGTGGCCAGAATGTATGAGGAAATATGCCAGGGGATCGACCAGGATCCTGGCCGTTTTCTGGAAGTGATGTTTACTGAATCCCATGATGAGATGGTTCTGGTCAAGGATATACCGCTTTATTCATTATGCGAGCATCACCTCCTGCCTTTCTATGGACGAGCTCATGTAGCCTATATTCCACGCAAGGGAAGGATTACGGGATTAAGTAAATTAGCGCGGGTGGTAGACGGTTTTGCACGTCGGCTTCAGCTGCAGGAAAGACTGACTTCCCAGATTGCGGACACCATCAATGAAAGACTGCAGCCTTGGGGGGTATTGGTAGTTATTGAGGCGGAACATATGTGCATGACCATGCGCGGGGTTTTAAAGCCTGGTACGCTGACTATTACCTCAGCGGTTCGGGGGATATTTGAAACCAACCCCGCATCCAGGGCGGAGGCATTGTCGCTGATCAAGAACGGCTGAAGAATCAAGAATCAACCGGGTGCTTATACAAAGCGACTATTTTTCGAAAACGTCGGAGGGAATAAAGATGGAGATGGAAAAAGCAGACAAGCTGGAAATTTTGGCGAAAAAAACTTTTTCAGGCAGCCCTGATTTGATTCAGGCAGTCGATTTCCTAAATAAGACCCTAAAGGAAAAGAAACTAATGTTTGGACTATCCAAGAACCGGGAAACTGGCGAAATGACCATGAGTATTTATGAATTGTGAGGATGCAGGGATCAATGAAAGAGGTAAAATCGTTTTTAAAGGAACTATTGCAAATCGTTGTGGTGGCTTTTATTTTGGCCATGATATTAAGGACTTTCGTTATTGAGGGGAGAATAATACCCACGGGGTCCATGTTGCCTACCATCCAGCTTCAGGATCGGGTGTTGGTAAACAAGTTCATA
>CAZDND010000033.1:0-5842 GCA_964506825.1 uncultured Syntrophothermus sp. | reverse complement strand
TTTTCTGATCCGGATAGAGGAGATATTGTTGTGTTTGAGCCGCCGGAAGTTCTGAAGCAGAAAGATGATTTTATAAAAAGGGTGGTTGGCCTTCCGGGGGATAGAATAGAAGTCCGGGAAGGGGTACTGTTTGTCAACGACTTGCCCCAGGAAGAACCCTATTTGGCAGAGGCTCCTAACTACGAATTTGGTCCAGTCACCATTCCCGAAGGTGCACTATTTGTCATGGGGGACAATCGCAATGAGAGTTTCGACAGTCACCTGTGGAATGGATGGCTGACTGTGGATCACCTGAAAGGTGAAGCGTTCATGATATACTGGCCGGTTCAACATATAAGGTTATTTGAATAGGAGGACCCCGATGCGAATTTTGGTTACCAATGATGATGGGGTGCAATCCCCAGGCTTGCACCAGTTGGCAGAAGCCCTGTCCGAGATGGCAGAAATATATGTGGCGGCTCCAGATCGGGAAAGAAGCGCAACCGGGCACAGCATTACCGTTTATAGCCCCATAATGATAGAAAATGTAGATAACATTCCTGGTGTAAAAAAGGCCTGGGCAATTCACGGAACCCCGGCAGACTGCGTCAAACTGGCGGTTGCTGCGCTGTTGCCCGAACCTCCAGACCTGGTGGTTTCGGGAATTAATCGGGGCCCCAACCTGGGTTGGGATGTCTTGTATTCCGGAACCGTTTCAGCGGCGATGGAAGGAGTGATTATGGGGGTTGCTTCCATTGCGGTATCCCTCGCCTCATACCAGAGTGACCTTGATTATTCGTTTGCCGCCCGCTTTACACGCGCCGTTTGTCGTCAAGTGGAAAAAGACGGGCCGGATCCCAGCACCATAATTAATATCAACGTTCCTGGGATTCCACGTTCTGATATTAAGGGCCTGCGCATAACCCGCTTGGGGAGCCGCAGGTACCAGAACATTTTCCAGGAACGGAAAGATCCGCGGGGACAGACATATTACTGGTTGGGCGGGGAGGTTGTCCAGGAGTCCCAGGAGATTGACAGCGATGTCCGGGCTGTAGCTGAAGGATATTTGTCCATGACTCCGATTCATTTTGATTTGACTGATCATGATTTGATCAAAAAATACCGAATAACCTATCGTGATTATATCGATAATATTGGCAACCGGGACTAGTTGGGCCAGGTTAAACAACTTGTTTGAAGGTAAGAGGGCTCTCCATAATGTTTTGGATTAATCTTGCGCTCAACTGTCTGCTGTTTTTAGTGGTCATAAATCTGGGCAATTTTTTCAGGAATCGAAGTTATGGCCATTCGGAATCGGGCTATGTAATAGTCTATCCCCTGATCCTTGGGTGTGCATTGACCATCTTGGATAGCATGCGTTTGGCCTTTTTTCAACAACTGGTACTATTTATTGCCGTAGCTGTTGTTGCTTATTGGTTTATTTCGGTTTTTCTCAAAAAATGAAATCAGGTATAATTAAGAGGATATGCAGCTGCACTGCCGAATTGTGAAGTTGTTCGATTTATAAACGAGGAGGTACTCTGATGAAGGTATACCCAACCACTCAGATTAGGAACGTAGCATTTATATCTCACGGTGGAGCAGGAAAGACTTCCTTGGCTGAGGCCATGCTTTTCAACACCGGAGTTACCAGCAGGCTGGGGAGAGTTGACGATGGGAACACCGTGTCAGATTTTCTGCCAGAGGAGATAAAACGCAAGATAAGCATTAGTTCTACATTGATTCCGTGCGAGTATCGTGATTTTAAAATCAATATTATTGACACTCCAGGCTTTGCTGATTTCCTTGGTGAAGTCAGAGCAGCAGTAAGAGTGGCTGATAATGCTGTTGTAGTAGTGTCGGCTGTGGCCGGGGTAGAGGTACAAACCGAAATGTTTTGGGAAGAAGCTCAGCATCTTCCCAAGGTTGCTTTCATTAATCGGATGGACAAAGAAAACGCCAACTTTGAAAAAACCCTTGATGACATTAGAAGCAAGTTTTCGGGGACCATAGTTCCCTTGCAGATTCCCATCGGGGCAGAAGCAAATTTTAAAGGTGTAGTCGACCTGGTGAAAATGAAAGCGCTGATCTTCGAGGCCGGCGGCAAGTATCGCGAAGAGGATATCCCGGTGGAGATGATGGGTGATGTGGAAGCTTACAAAGAAAAGTTGATTGAGGCTGCGGCCGAAGGGGACGATGAGCTTCTTAACAAATATCTGGAGGGCGAAGAGCTAACCGATGCAGAAATCAAATTGGGTATAGCTGAAGCGGCTTCCAAAGGTCTGGGCGTGTTTGTTTTTTGCGGATCGGCTACCAACAATATGGGCGTTATACCTTTAATGGACTTTATCGTTGATTGCATGGCTTCACCATTGACAGCTGCTGGTGATAAAGACGTGTCCAAAGAACCTATGGCCGCACTCGTATTCAAGACGATTGCCGACCCCTATCTAGGCCGGCTCAATTTCTTCAAAGTTGTCCAAGGCAGTCTTAAGGCCGATTCGGTAATATATAATTCATCCAAAGAAAAAGATGAAAAAATCAATCAAATCCTGGTCATGAGGGGCAAGGAGCAACAGGCTGTTCCAGAAGTCAAGACCGGGGATATTGCGGCAGTGGCGAAATTGTCTTTCACGACTACTGGCGACACCCTCACAAGCAAGACAGCTCCGCAGATACTTGAAACCATAGAGTTTCCGATACCCACTCTGGGAACGGCCATTGAGCCCAAAACCAAGGGTGATGAGGATAAGCTCGGGAACGCCCTGCAGAGGTTGATGGAAGAAGATCCCACTATCAGGCTTGAAAAGAATACCGAAACCAAGCAGACTATCCTCAAGACCATGGGGGAAAGTCATTCGGACGTTATCGTCGAACGCCTCAAAGGGAAGTTTGGGGTAGAAGTCAAAACGGCTGAGATGAGGATCCCTTACCGGGAGACTATTCGAGGGCAGGTACAGGTTGAGGGCAAACATAAGAAACAATCCGGGGGTCATGGTCAATTTGGACACGTCTGGATCCGGATGGAACCATGTGAGGAAGATTTCGTATTTGGTGAGGAATTGTTTGGCGGGTCAGTTCCGAAACAGTACGTACCCGCGGTTGAAAAAGGATTGCGCGAGGCCCTTCCGGAGGGGGTTTTAGCTGGATATCCGGTCACTAATATTAAGGTCACGCTTTATGATGGATCATACCATTCCGTGGATTCCTCGGAAATGGCCTTTAAACTGGCGGCTGTGTTGGCTTTTCGTAAGGGCATGGAACAGGCCCGCCCGGTTATACAGGAGCCAATCTACAATATAGAAGTCGAAATCCCTGAACAATTTATGGGTGACATCATCGGCGATTTGAACAGCAAAAGGGGACGGGTTCTGGGTATGGAACCGAAGGGTAAGAATCAGGTTATAAAAGCCCAGGTTCCTTTTAAGGAAGTACTGCGGTACAGTATTGATCTCAAAGCTATAACCCAGGGTCGCGGCAAATATACCCTGGAATTTGATCATTATGAAGAGGCTCCGCCTAAGGTGGCCGAAGAGGTTATCGAAAAGAGCAAAAAGGACAAGGAATAGGTTCTTATCAAAGGCAAAAAGAGGGGGCTCGAAGAGCTCCCTCTTTTCATTAGACCACTCACCATAGATCTCATTGTAATCTGATTCCGGTAGGGATCTGGCGTTTATTAGCTGCTCAAGATACCTGATTGCTGCAACAATGAATGTTAGTAACTTATACAAACAGATCTATGAAGATGATACTATCTATCATGCGGCGTTTTATGCAAGCCAAAAGCAATCTATGCTATAATAGTGAATTAGAATTACGGGAGGTTGCAGTATTCTAGTCAATCTCGCCAGTTCTGAATACGGGCCTAAAAATCCGTAACGGGCACATCGATGAAGATTCTGGTGTCGGCTTTTGACGCCCAGTTGGGGGTCGGTGCTGGGAGTTAAGGGTGCCGGGGCAGCCTGCAATGGCATGCGGGGACTGACCCCCCACCCGTGGAGGCCCGAAGGGCTTCGGCCCTTGGGAAAACCTGCATCTGGCAGGAAGCTGGGTGCAGTGTAGCCTGCCTTGAGTGGTATAGGCGGATGATGGAAACAAGAAGCGTTGACCGATGGCCACGGGGCCGCTTTCTTTTCTGAAACCTATGCTGCAAAAGAGGCTAGGAACTGGTGGAGGTTGTCGGGGAAAACCCCTAGACTGTGTGTTTCGGCACGGCCCTCTGGGGATTAAAGTGTGCACTAAGTGGTAATCCAGCCCCGCTGGCGGTGACGCCGCGGATTAGGTGTAATGGGAAACCGCCTGTTTGGCGACAAACAGGATGCTTAATGGGAAAGCCTGCTGGACCTATGTCACAGCGTTTACTCAGAGGGGAACCTCCGTAACTATATTTCAAGGAGACGGTAGTGGCCAGAATATCTGATACTCACGTAATCATTCCGGCTTTATGGATCGCATTGTTTACATTTTCGACTGGTTTGATTATTAGTCTTGGATTGGAATCGATAATCGAGGCCGCCAGCGACATATACCTTTCCTTGGTGGTCTTGGGTATGGTAATTCTGCTGGGGATTGTTTTTGATGCCATTGGTACAGCGGCTGCTGCGGCGGACATGGTCCCATTTAACGCTATGGCATCCCGCAAAGTGGGAGGAGCAAACCAAGCGGTGGCAATCGTGCGGAATGCCGACTTGGTTGCCAATCTTACGGCCGATGTGGTCGGAGATATATCAGGCACCTTAAGCGGAGCCATCGGTGCTTCTATCGTTATAATGCTTTCCGGATACTTATCCTGGACCGATACGATTTTGGCAGGCGCTGTCATGACCAGCCTCATCGCAGCTCTGACAGTGGGCGGTAAGACGGTGGGGAAAAGGTTTGCCATCAAAAATGCTAATCCCATAATATTTAAAGTCGCACAGATTCTGTATTGGTTGGAGGATAGAATTGGCAAGAAGCTTCTGGATTAGGAAGGTGACCTAATGCTTAATCTGATAAATACGCCCAGTGATCTGAAAAATCTTCCCCCTGCCCGCCTCAAAGTCCTGGCACAGGAGATCAGGGAGGTCATGGTGGATACAGTGGCTACCAACGGTGGGCACCTCGCCGCCAACCTGGGAGTGGTGGAGCTCACCCTGGCCCTCCATTACGTTTACGAGCTGCCCAAGGATAAGATCGTGTGGGATGTCGGGCACCAGAGTTATGTTCATAAAATATTAACGGGACGCCAGTCTCAGCTGGCTACTCTAAGGCAATATAAGGGCTTAAGCGGATTTCCCAAAACAGAGGAGAGCCTGTTTGATTCTTTTAATACCGGCCATAGCAGCACTTCCATATCGGCAGCAGTTGGTTTGGCGGTAGCCCGAGACACCAGGCAGGAGTCTCATTCGGTGATAGCGGTTATTGGCGATGGTGCCCTGACTGGTGGAATGGCATTTGAAGCTCTTAATCATGCTGGACATCTTAACCAAAATATGACGGTGGTTCTGAACGACAATGCAATGTCCATATCTCCCAATGTAGGAGCCTTGTCAGGCTATCTTCGCAAACTGCGTATGGACCCGGCATATTTCCGCAACAAGGAAGAGGTCCAGCAGGCTTTGCGAAGGATTCCCGGTATTGGGCACAATCTGGTACGGGTGGCTGGCAGGGTCAAGGATGTTGTTAAATTCATGGTGGTTCCGGGTCTGTTTTTCGAGGAACTGGGGTTTACCTACCTTGGGCCCATTGACGGCCATAACATTGAGGATCTCATTGTAGTCATGCAAAAGGCCCGTTACCTAAAAGGGCCGGTGCTCATTCATGTCATGACCCAAAAGGGAAAAGGATATACCCCAGCCATGAAGAATCCAGGAAGATTCCATGG
>CAZDND010000032.1:0-15438 GCA_964506825.1 uncultured Syntrophothermus sp. | reverse complement strand
TTCGGAGATAAAGGCGGTGATTGATACGGGGGCCGGAGATCAGGCCCTGGCGTCGATCAACCCGGACAGTATTGATCTGGTGATCAACACCCACTATCATCGGGACCATGTGGTAGGCAATCATCTCTTCCCAAAATCCAGGGTCCTGGTGCATCGCTTGGAATATCCTCCTCTGGTTGATGAGGCGGCGCGCCGATACTATGCGGGATTAGACCGACTGGATGAAAATGCTGCAGGGGGGCTGAAAACAAACCGGGCACCCAGCGATAAACACATACCGCCCAGAGTATTCAAAATTGATGGGTTTCTTGCTGAAGGTGAAATCGTGGATTTTGGTCACACCCGAGCCAGGGTGCTGCATTTACCAGGTCACACCCCAGGGCATATTGGGTTCCATTTCGAAAATGAGGACATCGTCTGCGGTGCTGATATTGATTTGGTGCCATCCGGGCCCTGGTATGGAGACCACATGTCCAACCTGGATGACTTCGAGACATCCATCCGTCGGCTGATCGATATCAATCCGCGCATCTACTGCAGCGCACACCGAAAACCGATAAAAGAAGATGTAAAACTTAAACTTGAAGAATACCTGCTCAAAATAGCCGAGGCTGAAGGGAGAATTATAAAACACCTTGCTCATCCCCGCACCTTAGATGAATTGGTTGGTTTGAATATTTTCTACAAGAATTATGATTACCCCTATAATGCATTCTGGGAACGCAACATGATCGAAAAGCACCTTGACCGAATGCTCAAAAGGGGCGGGGCAGTTAAAAACGGCAATCAATTTGAGTTGGCTTCAGGGGTTTGACAATGAAGAAAATTGTGTGTATTGGCGATAGCATCACCTTTGGATTTCCCTATGGACCACAGGCATCCTGGACTACAGCTCTGGCAGACGCTACGGGCCATTTGGTTCTCAACCATGGTATTAATGGAGATACCACATCAGGAATGCTGCAGCGCTGGCAGCGTGATCTGCTGGTTCATGATCCTGACTATGTCATTATGATGGGAGGAGCCAACGACATTGTGTGCCGGGAGTCCTTTGGCCGTATCACATGGAATATAAAAGCAATGGTGGAAGCGGCAAGAAACATGGGGATTCAGGTTATAATGGGTTTGCCGACACCTCTTGAAGAACCGGAATATGAAGCCCGTTTGTCCAGGGTGCGCCAATGGATTGCGGAGTACTCCAGGGATAAGAATCTGCCAGTCATCGATTTCTATTCTGCATTTATCTCTGAAGATGGATCTATCCGGGAAGAATTGCTGCTCGACGGAGCACACCCCACCAGGGAAGGTTATCGGTTGATGTTTGAGGCAATTCCCCTGGAACTGTTTGATCCAATTACAATATAGTAAATTATCCAGTCTGATATAGGTTACCTGCGCCTTATTTTATCCCATGCAGTGTTTCTCACATGAAAAGTTTATAGCAGGTGCCCAGGGCGAAGCCCGGTCACCGGCGAGATATCGTGGGATACAGAGACACGCGTGATTCCGGAGTGTTTTGAATGAAAAAGTTGTTTAACAATATATATTTACTGGAATTGCCTCACTTCCAGTACCCGTTCTGTAATTGCCTGTGGATTGAGGACGAAACCAATTGTCTGGTTGAATCCAGTCCCATAGCCGAAGAATTGTTCCGCCTGCGAGGCAAGAGGGTAGATCTCATACTCAATTCTCACGGACACGTGGACCACAATCGCAGCAACTACCTGTTTCCGAAAGCCAAAGTATTGCTCCATGAGAGCAACCACCCTATGGTGGAATCCGAGGCAGGTTACTTGAGAGCATTTGCCTTTGACCGATATCTAGATCCGGTTGGACAGAAGGCCTATGTAAGGGATCCAGGATATCGGCCGCGTCCCGCCAACGGTACCTTGGTTGATGGCCAGATTATTGATTTGGGCCATACCAGGATCGAGGTCCTTCACCTGCCGGGACATATTTACGGACACTGTTGCTTCCTGCTGCCGGAACATGGACTCGTGTATTCCGCTGATATAGATCTCAATAAGTTTGGCCCCCTATATGTGAATGTTTCTTCCGATGTTGATGACTTTATCTGTTCCATGAATCGTTTGATAGATATGCAGATTGAGATACTAGTCACCGGCCATGGAAATCGACCCATTACCCAAGGCATCAAAAGCGGGCTGATCCGATTTCGGGATACCATGTTAATCCGGGAAGAGGAAATTATCAAAATGCTTTTCAGGGGTAAGCGGACTGTTTGGGAAATCGGTGCAGAAAGACCAATTTACAAAAAATATCTGAAACCGGATAATATATTTTATCTATACGAGTGCGCCATGGATTGGAAACACCTGCAACGGTTGGTAAGGCTGGGCCGGGTAGTAATGCAGGGTGATAAATTCTATCTGAATGATGGTATCAGGCCCGGTAATCTGTACCTTAGCTGAGATCTGAAAGGCGGCCAGAATGAGATCACAAATTAAAAAACTTTCGCGTTACGTATCGTTTATTGAGGCGCCGGAATATACATTTCCATACTGCAACTCCATTTACATTAATGATGATATATGTATGCTGGTGGACAGTTCGGTCACTGATGATATGTTTAATTATTTACAGACCCGCCACATCGATTGGATTCTCAGCACTCACGGCCATGTTGACCATAATATGCATAATTATGACTTGCGTCGTGCTACGGTGATGACTCATGCTAACGACCAGCCATACAGCAACCAAGATGGTTTTGGGAAAGCATTGGGTGTTCATTATTTCCCTGATATCGCCAGCTTCCTGAGCATCAATAAGTTGGGGTACAGATTTCGGGCGGTCAGTGAAAACATAACAGATGGACAGGTGCTGGATTTGGGACATACTCGGATCGAAGTCATTCATCTGCCTGGACACACGCCTGGTCATTGCGGTCTGTTTTTTTCTGATATGGGACTGCTATTTTCAGCGGATATTGATTTAGGACAGTTTGGACCCTGGTATGGCAACACGGGATCCAACGTAGACGCCTTTGTAAATTCCATCGAACAGGTCATAAATATGAAACCGGACTATCTTATCACCAGTCACGCCTCAGGTCTTATTACCAGCAACATGCAGAGCCGGCTGATTCGTTATCGGGATATCATATTTAAAAGGGAAAGGGCGGTTATTGAGGCCATCCACCGGGGGCGGCATAGTCTGTGGGAAATCGTCGATGAAAACATCATTTATCGAAAATTTTACCAGCCCCAATGGCGTTACTTCGAATGGTTCATGATTCGTACCCATCTTGACAGGCTGATAAAGTATGGAAAAGTTATCGAAGACGGTGACAAATTCTATCTAAAAGACGGGGTTCGGACATCCAATATCAATCTGGCCTAGGGTGGCTTAACCATTATTCCCAAGCCTTCTTCTCCAACCATAATTTACCATTCCTTTGATGTCATTCCGAAATGTTCCATGGTGCAGACCTCGGAAACCCAGTTACCAGTAATCTGCTCATGGCAGGATTGCCATTATTTGCCGGAGGATAATTTGACCTTGGTGCAGAATATTAGCAACCGTGTTGCTATGCTGGAGATGGTAGCTGGTATGTCATATGCAATCCTTCATAAATGGATACCAAATCCTGCATTCTCCAATAATACTCAATAAGGGAGGATATCGTCGATGGAATTCAAAGCCTGGGATCGCGTGTGGGAAAAAGTCCCTACCAACTATTTTCAATGGGAGGGCTATATTCACGGGAAAGACCCGATGTTTCGCCATGTATATAACAATTCCCTTCGTATGCGGCAGAGAAACGCGATCAATTATTACGGGCGTGTCATGTCCTGGGATGAACTAAGGGACCAGTTTCTGAGAGCTGCAGGCGGGTTGAAGAAGATGGGCATTACAAAAGGGGACCGGGTCTATATTGGCCTGCAGAATTCACCTCAGTTCCTTTTCGTCTATTATGCCGCCCATGCGCTGGGGGCCATAGTTATGGCCATGTCTCCGGCTTACAAGGCAGGCGAAGTTAGTTACGTGGTCAACGATGCCGGAGTCAAGGTAATGGTGATCGAGGAAGCTTTGGTGCCGGTTGTCAATCAAATTAGGGACCAGATTCCGACTGTCGATCATATCGTAGTCACCACATTGGACGAGTATTTGCCCGCAGATCCCTATCCCGCGTTTCCCGCCGACTTGAGAGCCCGTGGAGTTGAATGCCCGGGTTCAACACCATGGAAGGAATTCATCGCTGCGGATCCGATTACCGAGATGGCCGATGTGGATATAAATGACGTAGCCCTGTTACAATACACTTCCGGCACCACCGGCAAACCCAAAGGGGCGATGTTGACTCACAAAAACCTGGTTAACGGTGCGTGGGTGAACAGTGTCAATGCCGGTCTCAGTTGTGATGACAAGATGATTGCTGTTCTGCCGATGTTCCACATTACTTGTATGAATGACCTTTTGAACAATTCCATGTTCATGGGCGCTGAGCTGTTGATCATGGCCAGGTTCGACATTGAAGGACTTTTGCAGGCAGTAGAAAGATATGGGGTTACCTACACTGTGATCGCTACCCCTATAGTGATCATGATGGCCAATCATCCCGCATTTGGGAAATACGACGTTTCCACTATGACCAAGATTGGTATCGGTGGTGCCGCACTGCCTACAGCCATATCCGACAAGTACGCTGCCTTTGGTATGGGGCTGACTGAGGGGTATGGAATGAGTGAAACCACTGCTACTACAGTAATGAACCCCTTGGACGCCAACATATTTGGCAGTATCGGCGTTTTGTGCCCGCAAATGGACATGAGAATAGCTGATGTCAAGGATTTGAACCGCGATGTTGCTATCGGGGAGGAAGGCGAACTCTGGGTTAAAGGCGACAGCAATGGGATCGGATATTGGGGCAACCCGGAAGCATCCGCTGAGACCTTCCTGGAAGGCGGATGGGTTCGCACCGGTGACATCGTTAAAATGGATGAAAAAGGATATCTCTATGTTTGCGGAAGGCTCAAGGAAATGATCAAGGTTTCTGCCTACAGCGTCTTCCCGGCAGAGGTGGAGGAATACATGTATGCCCATCCGGCAGTTATGGAATGCTGCGCGATCGGAATTCCTCATGAGACCAAGGGGGAGGAAGTCAAACTGTTTGTGGTTTTAAAGGCTGATTACGTCGGCAAGGTCACGGAACAGGAAATGATTGATTGGGCGAAAGAACAGATGGCCCCCTATAAATATCCGCGGACCATCGAATTCCGTACCAGCCTCCCCAAAGGAGCTACTGGTAAGGTCCAGCGCAAGGATCTGGTAGAGGAAGAAAAAGCGAAACGCGGATAGATTCTTAACAAGCAATCTAACGATTCCAAATCCAAGACCAGGCCCCGGAAGTCAAACAGTTTCCGGGGTCTGGTCTTTTGGCCAGGGTGTAACGCTGAGAATGGTTGGGTCCTCTCCCGGATGAAAAACTTTGACACTGGCTGTTTCAAGGTCGGCAGCGTCGCTGTAGCGGGCAGTCAACTTAGCTGCCCACAGAATGTCATCCTCCCCAATGTCTCCGAAACTGCGAAGAAGTGACGCTGGTCCGGGATGGGTAGCAACTTTAACGATGTAGTCATCGGGCTCAGCCAAATCGATAAGCATAGCATTTTCAGATGCATTTCGACCGATGACCAACAAGGCTCGCTGGTCCATGACAAAGTGACGACCATACTTAAGAATCTCGACTTCGAGAGAATTAAAATGAGGTTTCAGTTCCATTAGAACCCGAAGCCTTCGCGAGAAATTTTCCGTAGTGAGGAGACACCCCCCGGCTGGAGAAGGGTATTCTGTGATGCCCCATTGCTGAGCAAGTTCCATTTGCCGGGAACGCGAGCGTCCGCTGATGTCAAGCAATTTATCCCTATCTATCCATCCTTCCGTTTCGGGAATGGTAGGCTTTAGGAGCTGAGCGCTCAGGGGACGAACAATTAACCCGCGGAGCCCCGATATCTTTTCGACTATGTTTAAGGAAGACTTGTTTTGGCTCATAGGCCTTTGCCCCAGCACCTCGCCGGTAACCACAAAACTGGCTCCGATCTCCTTCATGTATTCGCCTGCCTTGCGGATCATAAATCCATGGCAATCAATACAGGGATTCATGTTTTTCCCATAACCATAACGAGGGTTCTTTAATATCTCGAGATACTCTTCTGATATTTCCAGAGTCGTGACTCTAATTCCCAGTTCCTGAGCAAATTCCGATAATTGAGCATCGCCACCGAAAAATGGAGACTTAAAATTAATTCCTTCAATATCTATGCCTTGTTGTTTGATTAATGATATCGCTAGTTGCGAGTCAAGCCCGCCTGAAAACAAACATACTGCCTTCAATTTATGCCTCCTGATTTGAGCCGATGGTGTTCAATCGACTTTCTTTATATTTATTCAGGGACGACCTCAATTCCGTGCTGACGAAGCAACGCTGTTGCTACCCCAGATCCTTTTATCGAGGTGCTGGAAAATGTCCCGTCACGAACGATGCTGCAACCGCAAGAGGGGCTTCCTTCCTTAAAAATTGCCCGGGTTACCCCGCTGGATTTAGCCATGAGCAGGCAGGCATTGGCTCCGTCTATGAACTGGTCGGTAACATCTTTGCCATCAGAATCGACCACTCTTGCTAGTCCTAATAGGACATCCTGACCATCTCCGCCGATAATTTCTGACGGCAGCCGTGGAGTTCCCAAGCCTCCCATCACTTCAGGACAGACTGGAATATAATCGCTGGATCCGATTTTATCTTTTACATCAGGGGATAAATTGCTTTTTCCGTCATATTTGCAATCCATACCTATCAGACATGCGCTGACCATCAACACTTGGCTGCCTCCAATCGAATATTATTTGGGATCGCCGGTTTGAGACCCCTGTATATTCTAATAACAAAAATGATTACAAGCAAGGACAGACAAACAATACTATAGATGAAAACCGAAGGCCTAAGAGAACAAAAGAAAATCCCGAGCATTTAGGCCGAATCAAATATAACTGATGTACCACAAGGTTGGAACAACAAGTTGTCTTATCAATTGGTCCATTATCAAAAATGTGCGGCGTCTATTGTCCCTGTAAGGGTAAAGCATCATAATTGGAATATATCAACTGAACCTTCCAGGCCATAAAATCAGGAGCTGATGCTTAGCAGAACGGTTCTTGGTTATTCATGTATCCTTGGGGATTGCCGCAAATCATTTTGCGAGTATCCGCATTATTTATTGATGAAAGGAGTTGTTGGAGTATGAAACGGGGAGGCAGTATTTGGATAATTGGGATCCTGTTACTCGGCATAGTTTCAGGGGGGTGGTTGGTGGCCAATCAGGATAGTGTGCCTGTAATCAGCGACTTACTGGACAAATATGCGCCCAAAACCACGGTGGAATTACCGACTGGGAATACCGATCAAAACGATGACAACAAGACTTCGGTGGCGATCGGACCGACAGATATTGCTGACGTGGTTGAAAGGGTTACCACTGCAGTGGTAAATATAGAGACTACAGTCACGACTACAACTGGTAATCCATTTTTTGATGACCCCTTTTTCAGGGAATTCTTTGGCGACTCTGCCCAGCCTCAAACGCTGACCCAGACCGGCATGGGAACCGGTACAGTTATCACCAGAGATGGATATATCCTGACTAATTACCATGTGGTTCAAGGGGCGTCGGCAATCAAGGTTAAACTGGTAGGTTCCAACGAACCGTTGCCGGCTGAGATTATTGGATTTGACGATCAATTGGATTTGGCGATCATCAAGATCGAGGGCAGCAATTCTTTGCCATTTCTCATTCTGGGTAATTCAGACTCAACCAGAGTAGGGGATTGGGTAGTTGCAATTGGCAATCCCTATGGGCTGGATCATACGGTAACTGCAGGAGTAATCAGCGCAAAAGAACGGCCAATTACCATTGAGGGCAAGGAGTATAAGCATCTCATTCAGACTGATGCAGCCATTAATCCTGGAAATTCAGGTGGCCCGCTTATCAACATCAGCGGCGAAGTCATCGCCATTAACACCGCGGTAAGCGTTGACGCTCAGGGGATAGGTTTTGCCATCCCAATCAATACGGCGAAGGAAATTCTCGATGATCTCATCAATAAGGGCAAGGTAGTCCGCCCCTACATGGGAGTATACCTGAGAGACCTTTCCCAGGACTTGGCGGATTACTTGGGAGCAACCAACACCGAAGGTGCTTTAGTAGCAGAAATAATGGCTAATAGTCCTGCTAGTAAAGCCGGGCTTGTTGAAGGTGATATTGTCATCAGCCTTAATGGCAAGTCCATATCCAACAGCTCTGACCTAACGGAACGTATCAGTGATCTGGAAGTGGGCCAGAAAATAAACATTGAAATTCTTAGGGCCAAGAAAAAGGTGGAATTGACGATGATCCTTGAAGAAAAACCATGATTAATTGGAAGGGATTAGCATAGCTTAAGCGAATGTTTAATTAGGAGAGGCAATAGTTCTTCTCTTGATCCGATTCAAGGAGGCGAAACGATGGCTGATTCCATCAAGAGGATTGCGGTTCTCACCGGCGGAGGAGACTGCCCTGGACTTAACGCTGTTATTCGGGCCGTCGTTAAATCGGCTATAATCGATTATGGTTATGAAGTAATCGGTTTTGAAGATGGTTTCAAAGGTCTGGTAGAAAATTCTTATCGCGTGATGGACGTGTCCTCGGTAGCGGGAATATTACCCAAAGGCGGTACAATTCTTGGAACGACCAATCGCGACAACCCATTTGCTTTCGCGTTTTATGAGGATGGAAAGCTTGTCAAGGAGGATCGTTCCTCTCAAGTGATAGCCAACCTGGAAGCTCTCCGGATTGATGCTTTAGTAATCATCGGCGGTGACGGAAGCCTTTCTATAGGCAACGAATTTTCGAAACGGGGAGCCAAGGTTATCGGAGTTCCAAAAACCATTGACAATGATCTCTCGGCCACTGATTATACCTTCGGTTTCAATACCGCGGTGACAACCGCAACCGATGCTCTCGACAAGCTCCACACAACGGCTGAGAGCCATCACAGAACTATGGTATTGGAAGTAATGGGGCGCTATGCTGGTTGGATTGCCCTTGAAGCTGGGTTGGCTGGGGGTGCTGATGTTATTCTAATACCGGAAAATCCATACGACATCAACAAGGTAGCAGATAAAATTACCCAACGTAACAGCGCGGGCAAAAAATTCAGTATCGTTGTGGTGGCGGAAGGAGCTTACCCCTCCGGTGGGGAAATGGTTGTGAAATATACCGTTGCCGAAAGCCACGACCCGGTACGCCTGGGAGGAATAGGCAACAAAGTCGGAGCGGACATCGAACGATTAACCGGCAGTGAATCACGGGTGACCGTTCTTGGACATTTGCAGCGGGGGGGAATTCCCACGCCTTTTGACAGGATCCTGGCTACAAGGTTCGGGGTAGCTGCTGTCAGGAGTGTACATGAAGGATTATTTGGAACTATGGTGAGCTTGCATACACCAAACATCGTCAATGTTCCCCTGGAGGAAGCCATACACGAAATCAAGAAGGTTTCGGTCGACAGCGATATGGTCAAAGCAGCGAGATCAATCGGCATTTCTTTAGGATGAATGTAACCGGGATCCAGGATGATGATTGGCTGGAATAGCGTTCTAAAGAGTCATGCCTAACTATGATATGTTGCAGGGGATACTTTGGGATTATTGCACTCGAATATGGATTGGGAGGGTTACAGTGGGTATCAAAAAAATTGCCGTTTTGGGTGCGGGAGCGATGGGTGCAGGGATAGCTCAGGTTGCTGCTCAAGGCGGATATCAAGTCACCATCCGGGATCTGCAGATGTCGTTGGTTCAACACGGTCTGGATCACATCCATCGGTCTTTGGATGAACAAGTCGTCAATGGCAGGATTTCGATTACAGAGCGCGATGCTATATCAGATCGAATATCAGGCACCATTGATCTATCGGAAATCCATGATGCTGATATGGTAATCGAAGCAATAATCGAGAATGCCTCAGTCAAAAAGCAAGTTTTCGCAGAATTAGAGAATCATTGTTCGGATCGAACAATATTGGGAACCAATACCTCTTCTCTTTCGATATCCGAAATTGCTTCAGCTACCCGGTCCCCGCACAGAGTCATTGGGATTCATTTTTTTTACCCGGTGGTTGACATGCAAGCTGTTGAAGTAGTCAGAGGCCTCGAGACTTCTGATGAGACCGTCCGTAGGACCCTTGAAGTCACTGGGAATATGGGCAAGTCGGCGATCTTAGTGAATAGGGAGTCACCAGGATTTGTCATCAACCGTGTCCTGGCCACGATGTTAAATGAAGCGATTTGGGTTTATGGGGAAGGATTAGCCAGCGCTGAAGATATTGACAGAGCCATTAAACTGGAAACAGGCATGCAGAGAGGTCCTCTTGAATTAGCGGATCTTCTGGGTTTAGACACTCTGCATGAAGTTATTATGTCTATGTATAATGAGTTTAGAGATCCCAAATATAGGCCGCATCCGTTCTTTTCCACCATGGTGAGATCGGGACATCTAGGCCTTAAAGCTGGTCGAGGTTTTTATAACTATCAGGATAAATAGATTATTGGCGCTGGAACAATAGGAAAGATCTTCCTCTTGGATTCAGTGGGGCCAATTTGATTCAGTCCAGCGAGGACACCAAGGCCGTTGAGTCACCCAGCATACTTGACCATGTACAGCGCAACCTCTCAGTGTAAACCCTTTCTTCTTGGGAAAATATCTCGATTGGCATTAATAGGTCGGGAGGAGGATGATGTAATGGCAGATACGCCCCCTAAGTTGAAGGCAATAATATTTGGAATTGCCATGGGCGCTTATTTTTTTGGTACATTTATCACCGGCTCTATGGTTGCTCTGGGCCCGGAAGACAGGATGTTGGAGATGGCTCTGGTCGTGCCTGGCTTTATAATATTAGCCCTTTATGTATTCATATTTATTGGGCTGCTTAATATGAAGTACACATTGGATGACAAGGCCCTAATCCTGCGATGGGCATTCGCAAAATATTCGCTTCCGTGGGAGGAAATCACGGAAGTCAAACGAGTAACCGGTCGACTTAATTTGGTAAATTATCTCGGATTTAGCTGGCCGGGCTATGTGGCCGGAGCCTACGATCTGAAAGGAGTGGGCGTATCCAAGATATTTGGCACTGATCTTGACAAAATGCTGGTTGTAAAGCATGGACCGATAAACTACGCCCTTACACCCTCGGATGCTTTTGCGGATGAAATCGTAAAACGGACTTCTTTGGAGCTGACAACCCTCGATACCTATGATCTGCCGGATAATGTTATCGGTCGCATCATCAACGAAGATCTGTTGTATCTGGCACTGTTTTCCCTGAATCTTATTTGTTTGGGATTCCTTGGTTTATACATTGCGATATTTTTCCCAGGCTCGGGGGCCGATCCGATTACGCTTTTATACATCGTACTGGCTATCGCACTCCTGGCTTTCAATATGGTCAATGCAAGCCGCATATTTCATTATATGCCTGGAGCCTCATACTTGATGTGGATGATTGGTCTGACCATCAATATAAGTTTCTTAGCTATGTCAATGAAGATTATCGGCTTCGGGCTATAAAAACACGATTACAATTGGGTTTCCGCAATCCAAGAAAGGTTAGTTATGCAAATTGGACTAGTAGGTTTAAGCAACTCCGGAAAGACAACCTTGTTTCAGCTTCTGACCGGAATTAAGGATTCGGCCTTCTCTCCTGGCAAAACCAATAAAGGGATATTCAAGGTACCGGATGGTCGCGTAGATTACCTTAGCAGTCTCTTCAAACCCAAAAAGACGACTCATGCCACCCTGGAAGCGGTAGATATCCCCGGATTAATCCCGGGAACCGACAGGTCCACAGTCTCATTTCTAAACTCTGTGAGAGAAGCAGACGTTCTGGTGAACGTTATCCAGGACTTTGACAGCGCAGAGGCACCCCACATGGAGGGAAGCCTGGATCTCATGCGTGATTTGGAAATGGTGATCTATGAACTTCTGCTGGCCGACCTGGATCAGATTGAGAAAAGACTGGAACGGATGAAGAAGGGTAAACCGGGTAAAGATTTTGACCTGGAAGCGGGAGTGTTGTCTCGCTGCAAGGAAGCTTTGGAGAAGGAAAATCCGATATCATCCCTTGAGATGACACCAGAGGAAGACAATCTGGTCAGAAATTTCAGGTTCCTGACGGCCAAGCCCTATGTAGTTGTGGTCAACGTGGATGAGGGTCAACTGCTGGCCCCTGAAACTGAACATACCGCGGCGATCATTGATCACTGCCGGAAACACAATATTCCGCTGCTATTTCTTTCGGCAAAAATTGAGAGCGAAATCGCTGACTTGGAAGGCGAAGACCGCCTGCTGTTTTTATCTGAATTGGGCATTGAGGAATCAGGATTGGTGCTTGTCAGCCGCCTGGTGTATCAACGACTGGGCTTGATATCCTTCTTCACTGTGGGGGAGGATGAAGTTAAAGCCTGGACTATAACTGCTGGAATGAATGCCAGGGAAGCAGCCGGAAAGATCCACTCCGATATTGAAAGGGGTTTCATTCGAGCGGAGGTTGTTTCGTTCGAAGCATTTCAGCGGGCTGGAAGTATGGCTAATGCCCGTACGGAAGGGACTTTTCGACTGGAGGGCAAGGAATATGTAGTCAAGGATGGAGATATCGTCCATTTTCGTTTTAACGTTTAAGAGATAGCCTGATGATTTAGGAGGTTGGTTCGATGTCTCTTCGTGGCTGCGCAGCTTTGGTAGGAATCGGTGAACTAAGGCCAATACTTGACCCATCGGGGGTTTCGGTTTTAGAAATGGCTTCCCATGTTACCCGACTGGCATTGAAAGACGCCGGACTGAAAATTGGAGATATTGACGGCGTCCTGGTGGCTCCTGACACCATCGAGGCTCCCTTGATGTGGGGAGGCCTCGTGGCTGAATATTTGGGGATAAAACCTCACTATGTCGACATTGTCGATCTTGGCGGAGCTAGTGCAGCAGCCATGATCTGGCGGGCGGCAGCTGCCATTAATGCTGGGATGTGCCATACGGTCTTGTGTTTGACCTCGGATCGTTGGGATGTGGCGCAATTTTATGCGAACTTCATTCCCAGGTTGTCGACAGAGGCCCAATTCGAACTGCCATATGGCCCAATGGGAGCCAATTCAGGATACGCACTTATTGCTCAACGTCACATGCACCTTTATGGAACAACTCCGGAACAACTCGCCAAGGTTGCTGTGGACCAGAGGTTTAATGCCTGCAGCAATCCCCAGGCCCTTTATTATGGGATACCCATTACTGTCGAAGATGTCATCAATTCACCTATGGTTGTTGATCCGCTCCATCTTCTGGAAATCGTCAGACCCTGCAGCGGGGCCAGTGCGGTGATCGTGACATCATCCGATCGTGCAGCGGACACCCGACAGCCCCCTGTTTATTTACTGGGAGCTGGTGAATTTGCAACTCATTCATCCATAACCTACAGTCCCGAAATTACGTTATCGCCCATAGTTGAATCCGCATCCCGGGCATTTGCCATGGCCGAAATGAAGCCGAAGGATATGGATCTGGTTTCTCTTTATGATTGTTACACCATCACCGTTATCATGTCCCTTGAAGACGCAGGATTTTGCGAAAAGGGTGAAGGAGGCCCGTTTGTGGCCTCAACCGACCTTACCTTCAAAGGAAAATTACCATGCAATACTCATGGCGGACAATTGTCATGGGGCCAACCTGGATTGGCTGGTGGCATGTCTCATGTAACCGAAGCGGTAAGACAATTAAGGCATGACGCTGGCGAACGCCAGGTTAAAGGAGCCCGACTGGCTATGGTAAATGGCAATGGAGGCATTATGAGCGATCAGGCTACTCTAATACTGGGCAAGGAGATATATTAATGAAGAGACCACTGCTGCCATCGAACAGAACTTCGGAGCCGTATTGGTCCAGTCTAGCTATAGGGGAGATGCGAGTTCAGAGATGCGAAACCTGCGAAAGGCTGATCTTTTATCCTCGTGAAATATGTCCCTATTGTTCAGAGATCAAATTTAAATGGGAAATAATGTCAGGGAAGGGCAGGGTATATTCTTATACCGTGATCCGCAAACCCCACTTGCTGGATTTCATTCCGATTGCCCCTTATATCTATGCTTTGGTGGACTTGGATGAAGGAATCAGAATAGCCAGCAACTTGATAAATTGTACGATTGAAGCGGTTGCCATCGGAATGCCAGTGCGAGCAGTCTATGAAACAGCTGGAGAGCGTACGGTGGTCCTGTTTGAGCCTGACACAGATATCCCTGTTGGCTGAAATATTTATCGGACCGTATCCAGATAGTCGAATCTGAAAGATATCACTTCGAAATCAGGAGTTTCCGACAAACTGCGTTCGGTGGCTGCCAGAGTGTTTTCCAGGACCTTGATGTCGGAGGCTACCATAGCAAAAACAAGGTGGGCCCGCTGCCAGAGGTTATCCTGGCTGATGTCGGCTACCGACATGTTGAATTTACTATGGAGACGCGATTTCAAGGCGTTAACAACCCTCCGCCGGTCCTTAAGGGAATGAGACATCGGCAAGAACAATTCTAATTCACCATAAACCCCGTACATAAGACGATTCACCTCACCGAAAATCAGATACTTATTGCATCGGAATTTTCCGCTGAATAATGATACCATTCGAGGTCATTCATAGCTGGATTTATTCAGCAGATTTTCCTGCCGCGAAGGATTTTATTCGAGGTCCAAACCAGCAAACTCTTGAATCAGAGAAACACAACAGACGAGATTTTCCGAAGGGAAATGTTCCTTTGGGAATAGACTCGTGACCGTGACTATTAATAAAGAACATGCCCTTGAGCCTAACCGCGGCATCGAAGGCATGAAATTGGGATTGAAATTATGTTAATAGGTTTACATAATACAGAGCAGGACAGCAGGAGGGTCGGTTAACCTGGCTGACTGGACTCTGGTGCCAAATCAATCAATCCATCATGCAAAATTCGTTTGCATATCCTTGTGACTATTTGACAGGAATCAAATCTATTTGAGGTCCATGCGGCTTTAAAATTGACGAGTCATGGTATCAAAAGTAATCCTAAGCATCATCAGCAGAAATCGCAGGTGTTGTAAAACAGGTTCTGTAAATCCAGAGGTAAATTGGCTTGGGGATATTATCAATCGGACCATTCATAAACGCCAGAGTTTAAGCCCTTTGATTCATATACATAACATCGCAAGTCAAAATCATGGCAGTGAGGACGAAATAAATGAGCATGGCCAGAATAGATCAGTCATAGGAATCTACCTCAATCATGAAGGAAACTACCTCAATATCGGTAGTTTACCCCTCTCCCGGCATCTTCTCCTACTTCCGATAATGAGCATTATGTAAACTAAATAA
>CAZDND010000031.1:0-15453 GCA_964506825.1 uncultured Syntrophothermus sp. | reverse complement strand
GTCGGTGCCAGAATGATTGCCTGCATCTCACGTTTATCCGTGTGGATTTTCTGAAAGAGGGGCAGCAGGTAAGCCAGGGTTTTACCGCTTCCCGTCGGTGATTGACCGATAAGGTCCTTTTGGGCCATCAACTGGGGAATGGATTGAACTTGAATTTCTGTAGGATGGATTATGCCGTCCTTCTCCAGGGCTTTTATTAATTGGGCGTTTATCCCCAAATCATTGAAGGTGGTCATGTCAATCTCCATTTCTAAAATTGGGCGGCTCGTCCCCCGGTCCGAAATCTTTGAGGGCTTGTTGAGCAGATAAAATTATAACACGGACCATTTGTATGTTATGCATTTGCCCTTTGAGTATAACCTCATAGTTGCCCATAATAAACATTAACCATATAATAAAATTGTAATAAATATTAAGTACTATTAAATACATTTTTATTATCTTCTGATAATTCATGAGAGTAAAGGCAAACATTATGGAACCAACCATGGATGAGCTTGCAAATATCTTAAAACTTAGGAATCTCCGGCTTTCACACCAAAGGTTGAAGGTCATGGAGTATCTGATGAAGAATCCGATTCATCCTTGTGTGGATCGGATATACACCGATCTTCACAGGGATATACCCACTTTGTCAAAAACTACTATCTATCAGACTCTCAAATCATTACAGGCAGCTGGTTTGATAAGAGCTTTGAATTTCGATGACCATGATACCCGATATGAAATCGATGCTGAGAACCATGGACATCTGAAGTGTGATCGCTGCAAAGGGATTTATGATTTCGGCATTGATATCGATTCCTTGGCCGTCAACCTGGATGGATTCCAGATTAATGACAGGAAAGCGTATTTCAAAGGCGTGTGCCCGCGGTGCCTGTCAAATACAAAATGAAATCAGAAGAAGGAGGTATTCAAATGGAAGATCAGAATAACAAAAAGCTGACCACTGCTGCCGGAGCTCCTGTAGCAGACAACCAAAATGCTATGACCGCAGGGCCCAGGGGGCCGATGCTCCTGCAGGACGTATGGTTTTTGGAGAAGCTGGCTCACTTTGATCGGGAAGTAATTCCTGAAAGGAGGATGCACGCCAAAGGCTCAGGGGCTTACGGAACCTTTACCGTAACCCAGGACATCTCTCGCTATACCCGGGCCAAATTATTTTCCGAGATCGGTAAACAAACCGAGATGTTTGCCCGTTTTTCCACCGTAGCCGGAGAACGCGGAGCTGCTGATGCTGAACGAGACATTCGCGGATTCGCCCTGAAGTTCTACACGGAAGAAGGCAACTGGGATCTGGTCGGCAACAACACGCCGGTATTCTTTTTCCGGGATCCGCTGAAATTTCCGGACCTGAACCACGCCGTTAAGCGCGATCCGCACACCAACATGAGAAGCCCCAGGAATAACTGGGATTTCTGGTCTTCCCTGCCCGAAGCACTGCACCAGGTGACCATTGTTATGAGTGACCGGGGCATACCTTATTCGTACCGGTACATGCATGGATTTGGCAGCCATACCTTCAGTATGATCAATGCCAATAATGAAAGGGTCTGGGTCAAATTCCACTTTGTTTGCCAGCAGGGTATCAAAAATCTCAGCGATGCTGAGGCCCAAGCGGTGATTGCCAAGGATCGTGAGAGCAACCAAAGAGACCTGCTGGAGTCAATCGACCGGGGTGATTTCCCGCGCTGGAAAATGTACATCCAAGTCATGACCGAGGAACAGGCAAGGAATATGCCTTACAACCCCTTCGATCTGACCAAAGTTTGGTTCAAAGGCGAGTATCCACTGATAGAAGTGGGCTATTTTGAGCTTAATCGCAATCCGGAAAACTATTTTGCTGAAGTCGAACAAGCCGCTTTCAACCCGGCGAACATTGTGCCGGGTATCGGATTTTCTCCCGATAAAATGCTTCAGGGAAGATTGTTCTCTTATGGTGATGCCCAGCGCTACCGTTTGGGGGTCAACCTGAATCTAATACCGGTCAATGCTCCTAAGTGCCCGGTGAACAGCTTTCATCGGGACGGAAGGATGAGAATTGATGGCAACCATGGAGGGACACTCCACTACGAGCCCAACAGCTACGGCGAATGGAGGGAGCAGCCCGACTTCAGGGAGCCGCCGCTGGCAATAGACGGGGCAGCCGACCGTTGGAACTTTAGAGAAGATGATGATGATTATTATACCCAGCCTGGTAAATTGTTCAGGCTGATGACTCCCGAAAAACAGCAGCAGCTTTTCGAAAACACAGCCCGTGATATCGCATCGGTGCCGATGGAAATCAAACTCAGACATATCGGCAATTGCCTGAAGGCAGATCCGGCCTACGGCAAGGGGGTTGCAGACGCGCTGGGAATAACGCTGGATTAGGTTTTTGGAAAGGATTGCTCAGCCAGTTCCAGCAGTCTCCTTCCAAAAAAGCGGCGCCAAGGCAGGATCGGATGAGAAATCCGTGAACAGCATAACCGAAGTTGAAGCCGGGGGACCAGCAGGACTGTTCCCCCGGCTTTCAGTTCGGCGGCAGCACAGCTGAGACCAGACAGGCTGTATAGATTGGTAGAAATGGAATTTATGTTGATACCATTCCAGGGTCGAACACCCAGTGGAATCGGTTTGGGGGGTTATGCATCAGGAGAGGAATGGAACCCTAAGGGTGATGGGAAATCGATTCACCATACTTCATTGAGCTGGAGACGCCTTGGCTTTTTATGAAATTGTTTTCCATTTTGATTTTAAAGTTCTATAATATATCAGTAGTAATTCTTCTAAGAAGGGGTCTTGTATATGATTAACACCATACCAGTTGAAAAAACCAAAAATCCTCGCCCCAGGCCAGACCAGAACAAATTGGGGTTTGGAGATTACTTTACCGATCATATGCTGATCTGGGAGTATACCGAAGGGCAAGGATGGCATGATGCCCGCATCGTACCCTATGGGCCCATATCTATGGATCCCGCCACTATGGTTCTCCATTACGGCCAGGCTATATTTGAAGGATTGAAGGCCTATCGGACCGAGGACGGGAGGGTTCTGTTGTTCAGACCCAACAAGAATATGGAGCGGGTCAACATATCCAACGAACGCCTGTGCATACCGCCGATTGATACGGATTATGCAGTGGAGTTGATCAAGGAGTTGGTCTGGGTAGACCAGGATTGGATTCCGACTGCCGAAGGAACATCATTATATATCAGGCCTTTCATAATATCCATGGATGCCCACCTGGGGGTGCGCCCTTCCAACACTTATTATTTCATAGTGATTCTGTCGCCGGTGGGGGCCTATTATCCTGAGGGCATCAATCCAGTAAAGATCTATGTGGAAAGTAATTATGTGCGGGCGGTAAAGGGCGGAACGGGATTTGCCAAGACGCCTGGCAACTACGCTTCCAGTCTGAAGGCTCAGGTGGAAGCCAAGGAAAAAGGGTTTACCCAGGTCCTGTGGCTCGACGGGATCGAGAAAAAATACATCGAAGAAGTGGGCACCATGAACGTCTTCTTCCAGATCGATGGTCAGGTTATAACTCCCGCTTTGGAAGGGAGCCTCTTATCAGGCATTACTCGTGACTCCACCATCGAGTTGCTGAAAAGCTGGGGCATTACGGTTGAGGAACGGAAGCTTTCGGTTCAGGAGGTCTTTGATGCGCAGACCGAGGGCAGACTGAACGAGGCTTTCGGGACTGGAACTGCCGCGGTCATTTCCCCCATCGGAGAACTCTACTGGGATGGCAGGAGCATAACCATCAATGAAGGTAAAACCGGTCCCCTGGCGGCCCGAATCTATGATGCCATCACTGGCATCCAGAGCGGCAAACAAAAGGACAGTTTTAATTGGACCGTAGAAGTTAAATAGTAAGGGACTAAAAAAAGCGAGGCCCCCAGGGCCTCGCTTTTACTTTGGGAAAAACCAAGTAAGCGTTAGTGCCGTGTGTCTCAGCCTGTATAGCAGGGTCACCCTTTGGCATTGGAGGGCGGTTTCAATGATGAGACCATGATTTGCATCCAGGATCTGCTGGGAGTTTTCTTTCAGATGCCTCGGATCAAGGAGCGTATGGACCAGGCTGACTTCAGGTCAGATACAGTCCTTAATTCCGCGGGACTTATTGAGTGATCAAGTCACCTCCTCATTCCTCAGCTGCTGGAGCTTGTGGTAAAATCTATAATAGGATAAATATATCGGGATCAATCGAAAAGGAGGCTGGGGTATGAGCATAAAGCTGACTCAAGAGGTTGACTGGGTGGGCAAGATAGACTGGGAACTCAGGAAATTTCACGGCGAGGAATATTCGACCCATAAGGGATCAACATATAATTCCTATCTCATCCGAGGAGAGAAAAATGTCTTAATCGACACGGTATGGACTCCGTTTGCCAAGGAATACGTGGAGAAGCTATCGAAAGAGATATCCCTTCAGGAGATTGACTTTATCGTGGCCAACCATTCGGAACCGGACCATAGCGGGGCTCTGCCGGAGTTGATGCAGCATATACCGGATACCCCCATCTACTGTACCAATAACGGTGCCAAGTTCTTAAGAGGACACTACCATCGGGATTGGAATTTTCGGACGGTGAAGACCGGCGATCGTCTGCCATTAGGTTCCAAGGAACTGGTCTTTGTTGAAGCCCAAATGCTCCATTGGCCGGATAGTATGTTCTGCTACCTCACCGGAGACAACATACTTTTCAGTAATGATGCCTTCGGCGAGCATTTTGCTTCCGAGCTGATGTTTAACGACTTGGTGGATCAGGCCGAGCTGTTCCATGAATGCATAAAATATTATGCCAACATCCTGACTCCTTTCAGCAAATTTGTGACCCGCAAGTTAGAAGAATTTGTCGCCATGGATCTTCCCCTGGCGATGATTTGCCCCAGCCACGGGGTGATCTGGCGGGATAATCCGCTGCAGATAGTGAATAAGTATGCTGAATGGGCAGCCGACTACCAGGAACAGCAGATCACCATTCTTTACGACACCATGTGGGATGCGACCAAAAAAATGGCTGATGCCATTGCCCAGGGAATCGGCGCGGCTGATCCCTTGGTTACCATCAAGATGTTAAATACGGCCCGGCGGGATAAAAACGACATCATCACCGAAGTCTTTAAATCCAAAGCAATCCTGGTAGGATCTCCTACCATCAATCGGGGTATTTTGTCTTCAATGGCTGGAATCATGGAGGAGATCAAAGGATTAGGATTCAAGAATAAAAAAGGTGCGGCGTTCGGTTCATACGGGTGGAGTGGGGAGTCCCCCCGAATCCTGACCGCTCTTTTGAAGGAGAGCGGCTTTGACACCACTGGGGAGGGGCTGAAGTGTCTGTGGAATCCGACAGAGGAAGCACTGGCCCAGTGTTATGATTTTGGGAAGACCCTGGGGGGAATAATTGAGTAATCCGGGGTTTCGATGCTATAGTTGAACTGAACATCTGCGAGATCACGGGCAAATGTCGGAGCAAATCATGGCCATGGTTCTGGGGTATCCTTTGACTGCCGGTTCATCATCATAAGGATCGATAAGGCGAAACAATATATAGATAAGGCCGGGGTAAGGTTATGAAACAATTCATCAGAGAACTGAGTGTGGACCAACAGGTTAATAGTCCTTTCTATGTCCGAAACAGCAGTCTGCTCAAATTCAACAGCAAACCAGGCAGGTATCTTACCCTGGTCCTGGCCGACCGTACCGGGGAGATGGAAGCCAAGGTATGGCAGGATGCTGAGGAATTCTCCGAGCTGGCGGTTCCGGGGCGCATTATCTATGTGACGGGATCGGTGGTCAAGTTTCAGGAAAACCTGCAGTTGAGAGTGGATAGCTTGCGACCGGCGATCGAGGATGAAGTTGATTATAGTCACTACATAGGAGAATGTTCCCGCCCGCTCCCGGAGATGAAGGAGGAGCTCCTGCAATGGCTGAACCAGTTCCGGGAGCCGGCATGGTTTGAACTGGGCCAGGTGTTTATCAAATCTGATATCTTCCCCATCTTCTGCGAAGCACCGGCAGCGCAAACCTATCATCACAATTACCGCGGCGGGCTGCTGGAACACTCGCTGGGGGTGGCCGCTATCTGCAGCAAGCTATCAGAAATCCACCCGGAAATCGACCGCGAACTGGTCACTATGGGGGCTCTTCTGCATGATGTAGGCAAGAGCCGTGAAATGGGATTCTCCCCAGGCATCGAGTATTCAAATGAGGGCAAGCTTCTGGGCCACATAATTTTGGGTACCCAGATGGTCAGCGACCTTACCAGGCAGGTTATGCAAATGGATGAGGGGCGCCGGAATCAGCTATTGCATATCATAGCCAGTCATCACGGGGAGTACAAATGGCAGTCTCCCAAGAAACCCATGTTCCTGGAAGCCAAGGTGATTTTTTTGGCCGACATGATGGATGCGGAGATCTGGAAATTTAAGTCCGCCGTTCCCAGGCAGGAGGGCGGCAATTGGTCTGACTTTATGAAGATTATTGGCAGCCAGGTGTACTTCCCTAATGATGGAAGAGCATCCGTTGATAATGAACGGGATAGGATGCCAGAATGATACTCGAGGATATTCCGGGGAATCAACATAAGATCCCCTTGGAGGGCGGCTTTCCTCCCGGTATAACCTCAGAAAGCCAACCAGGAATACTTCTGGAACCAACTGGGATGGGTAGCAGGTGGACCAGATTGCCTGGCTAACAAAATACTGAAGAAAAGGTGACATCATGGAACTCCAGGCAACTAACGAGAAGGTTATTAGATTAACTCAATTGGCGCTGGAAAACAGTAGCATCGATTCCGACTTGTACAGCCAGCATATAGTCAAACGAGGATTGCGGGACATAGATGGCAAGGGTGTCCTGGTCGGCTTGACCAGGATCGGGGAGGTTCATTCTTACATCGTCAACGAGGATGAAATGATTCCCGTACCTGGTCGCCTGATATATCGGGGCATAGATATTGATAGCTTGGTCAGGGGTTTTCTGGATGAAAGGCGCTTTGGATTTGAGGAAACCTGTTATCTGTTGCTGTTTGGCAAACTTCCCAACCAAAGCGACCTGGCATTATTCAAGGGAATTATGGCTGAAACCCAACGACTGCCAGAAGATTTTATCCGCGACATGATTCTCAAAGCACCCAGTAAGGATATGATGATCGTGTTGGCCAGGAGTGTGTTGGCCTTGTACAGTTTTGATGACCGGGCGGACGATACATCCCTGGAGAACGTGCTGCGGCAATGCCTGATGCTGATTGCCAGATTTTCGTCCTTGGCGGTCTATGGGTACCAGGCTTTTTCCCATTACTATGGGAAAAGTAGCTTGATTATTCACTATCCCGAGCCAGAATTGACCATTGCCGAAAACATCTTGCACCTGCTGCGTCCGGACAGTAAATACTCGATGCTGGAGGCTCGACTGTTGGATTTAGCCCTGGTTCTTCACGCTGAACATGGGGGAGGCAACAATTCATCCTTTGTAACCCACGTACTGACTTCATCGGGTACGGATACATACTCGGTCATCGCTGGCGCTTTGGGATCATTGAAGGGGCCGCGCCACGGTGGGGCCAATATCAAGGTGGTACAGATGTTCGACGAAATCAAGGGGAACGTAGCAGACTGGAAAGACGATGAGGAAATCGAAAGGTATCTGGCCAAATTACTCAACAAGGAAGCTTTTGACCGATCCGGACTGATATATGGTATAGGTCATGCGGTGTATACGATTTCTGATCCGCGGTCACTCATTCTCCGGCAGCAGGCCGGGAAACTGGCTCTGGAAAAAGGCCTCACCGATGAGTTTGAGTTGTACCTGGCGGTAGAAAGGCTGGCCCCCAAAGTGATCGGGGATTTAAAACAAGTGGAAAGAGGTGTCTGCACCAACATAGACTTTTATTCCGGTTTTGTCTACCGGATGCTGGAGATCCCACCGGAGCTCTATACGCCGATTTTCGCCATTGCCAGGATAGCAGGTTGGAGTGCCCATCGCATGGAGGAGATTGTAAATACCGGCAAAATAATTCGTCCGGCCTATAAGAGTGTTGCTAAGAAACAAGCATATGTACCTTTACAGGATCGCAGGTAATCCTCCACCCCCGCAGGACTCATCACCGAAGACCAATGTTGGAGGCAGTCTAAAAAAGTTGTTTATCGAATTGCAAAGGAGGCTCGATTATGAACCTTGAGGAATATTTTGCCAATGCCAAGGGGCGGGGGATGCTGGCTACTGCAGATGACCAGGGGCGAGTTAATGCGGCCATATATGCTCTTCCCCATGTGATTAACAAGGATACGGTAGCCTTCATCATGTCGGATCGTTTGAGCCATGAAAACCTACAATCCAATCCTTATGCTGCCTACCTTTTTATGGAGGATGGTCCGGGATGGAAGGGACAGCGCCTTTACTTGGAGAAGATTGGGGAGGAACGCAATACGGAACTGGCCAGAAGCATGATTCGTCGTTCGGGGATCGAACCAAAACAGGTAGATGTCAATCTGGTGTTTTTCAAACTGGAAAAAGTATTGCCATTGGTAGGAGTAATGCCTTCCTGAGTCGAACTGTAACCAGTGAACTTGGAAAAAGGACAAAATAAGTACTACATTAATAAGGGAGCGATTTTAATGAGCAGTGAAGTTTTCAAAAAAATCCTGGGGATGGCCATAGAGAATGAAATCGAAGCGGCGGAATTCTACCAGGGAGTCTACGACCAGACCGGGGACGCCAGTCTCAAGTCCATATTTGGAGAATTAGCCCAGGAGGAGCGCAAGCATCGGGAGATGCTGGAGGGCTTTCTGAAGAATGAAGGTCAGAGGATGAGGTTTAAGGCGGGGGCCGATTACAATGTGGCATCCACCATCGAGATGCCCCGGCTATCCATGGAAATGAAACCGGTAGAAGCCATTGCCTTGGCGGTTAAAAAGGAAGAAGACGCCATGTTAATGTATCAGGAGTTTGCCAATGCCAGCGATGACGCAGAGCAAAAGGAGATTTTCGAAAATCTGGTTCGGATGGAGAAATCGCATAAGATCAACCTGGAGGAGCTCTACACCAACATGGCCTTTCCTGAGGTATGGTAATCGATTTCCAAGCCGGGGAGCATAAGCTCTCCGGCTTTTTTGGCTGCCGCCGCCGGCATATGATGACTGGGGACCAGATGTAATAAACGATCAAATTGACAGGATTATCACTCTTTGAGCGAAGTGGGGAAACAGGTATTCATAATTCTGGAGTTGGATTGAAAGCACCGCTGATTCACATAAACTGGATCCTAATCGAGTTAATAACTGGTATCAGTACATGAGGGGAGATAATTGTGCAGGAAAAAGCCTCAAAACCAGACAACCAGCAGGCTGTGATCACCCGGCTGCATAGAATAGAGGGACAGATCCGGGGAATTGCCAAAATGATTGAGGATGAAAGGGAATGTAAGGATATAATAATGCAAATGGCCGCAGCCAAAGCCGCCCTTTCCCAAGTCGGGGTAGTCATTCTGACCAACTATCTGGCTAACTGTCTGGGAGAGGACCTAATGGCTGATGCGGATGCCCATCATAATCTGGACGAGTTTAAAGACCTGCTCCGGAAATGGTATTAGTCAATTGACGACTAGTCGTCATCACAGGGAGTTTATCTAGTCCTTGTTTAAGACCAAGTTGTTTTCCGAGGCTAGCTTTTGAAGGCCCTCCCATTCTGCGGAGGGGGGTTCTGGCATTGCCATTACTTGGTTGACACGCGACCAGAAACTGTAGTCTCCAGCAGCTTTAGCTGCTAAACGATCCATCACCGCAGGTTGCGGGGAAGATTGCTGAGAGTAGGCAGCCAAGGCTGCCATGCTGTTATGGAAAAGATCGCGGGCTACATTCCCCAACCGGCTGACTGCCTGGTCAGTGGGAACCCCAAACTGTTCATGAAGGTTGGCCTGGAGCAATTCGAGTTCAGCGTCCAGATAACTCAGGATACTTCTTTCCAAGGCTTGGAGATCTGCCTTGCCGAAAGCTTTTATAATATCCCGGCCGGTTTGGAAATCGGCCTGCAATTGGGCAACGGCAGCCTCGGTTGATTGCCCCTGATCCTTTGGCAGGGATTGGAACTGGCTGTCCAGATAGCCGGCCAGGTAACCGCAGTTGAAATCAGGTCGAATCGGCTGCGGCGGCAAACCATCGTTCAAATCAAGGATTTCCCTCCACAATTGGTCCATGGTATTGCCGATTTGTTCTTGTATGACCAGATCAGCCCGGTAGTCCAGACCGGTTGGCGTGTTGTTGATTATCACCAGGCGGTGGAAGTCCAGGGGCAAATAACAAGCCGGGGCGACGGTCAGGCTGGATCCGATTACAATCATCATTCGGGGTGTGGTCTGGTTGATGCCGGCTAATATACTGGCCTCCTGGTAGTCAGGTGCCATCATGTCACCAAATAAAACCACATCGGGTTTCAGAATCCCTCGGCAGTATTCGCACAATGGAGGTATCTCGTCTTTATCCAGCTTGTCCATGAGCTCGGCGATGGGAACCTGGCGCCGGCAGTTCATGCAACTGGCTGTCCTGAAGTGGCCATGCACCTCATAGAAATGAAAGGCTCCTCCCCGGCGGTGGAGGTCATCAATATTCTGGGTGACAATCGGGCCGATAAGGCCCGCTTGTTGAAGGTTGCCCAGAACAATATGACCCGTGTTAGGGAGGGCCTGCAGAACAGTGGATATATTTTCACGCCCGAAGGAGAAGAACTTTCGGGGATTGCGCAGGAGGCCTTCTACGGAAGAGAATTCCATGGGGTCGACCTTTTCCCAAAGACCGGTTCCCGGACTGCGAAAGTCAGGTATTCCGCTTTCGGTAGAAATCCCAGCTCCGGTAAGTATCCAGGGGAGGGGATATTTTAATATCAGACCAAGAAGGCTGCCGATTTCTGTTTTCATTATCAACACTCCTTTGGTTTAATAAATTGTTTCGGGGGTGCAATGGATAGCAGATGGGTCAATCAATGGTGAAAAAAGGTCACAAAGGGGCATCAAATAGATGCCCTTTTGCTGTTGGAACGAGGAATGAGATATTCCTTTACGCAGATGCGGTTATCCTCCACATAGGCCATTTCCGGAAAGGAGTTGGGATCAGCATTACTGGGGGGACGGGAAATCAAATCCCCGATCCTCACCTGGCGCGGATTGAGGCGAAAGGCCACGACGACACTGGAAAGCTCTCCCATGCATCCCGCGTGGACCACTCCCTCCAAACGACCCATTACCAGAACATCTCCGGCAGCGACGACTTCCGCGCTTTCGTGGACATCGCCCACAATCACTACCGATCCATTATGGATGATTTTTTGTCCGCTGCGCAGGGTTCTTTTCACAATTAGATCCTGACTTTGCTCTTTGGTGGACCGGTTAGGTGCGGGAAGGGCAATGGTCATCCCATAGTCCAAGCAAAGGCGCTGCAACGAGGCCATATTTTCCCCCGGAAGACTTTGCAGATTATCCCCTCGGAAGGTAACCGGGAATCCGGTAAAAAGCTGGGGGTTGGAGTCCAATTTGGCTTGAAGGACTTCAAAATTTTCTTGAAAGGTACCAGGGCCGAAGACAATGACCAGGCCATTGTTCTGCCCCTTGATTTCAACCGTCAAAATGATTACCTGCCTTTAAGAGGAATATTAATGTCGAGAATAGACTGCCGGCCCTGTGAAGTGAGACTGACCTCGGGGGTAGCTTCCACGTCCAGATGTTTCAGGATGACGGCGATGATCTCATCTTTGATTTGATCCAGGATTCCTGGTGAAGCTCCTATACGATCATGGGTCAGGACCAGGTGCAGCCGCTCATTGGCGGTGTCGGAAGAACTTCTCTTTTTGGCAAAATTATTCACAGTTGTCTATCCTCCTTCTATCCTTCCTGTTTGCTTGAAAAGACGTTTCGACCCATGTTTTTGACCTTCTCCCAGAAGGTTGGTTCTGGATCCAGATTTAAGAAAGGCACCACTTCACCCGTGAAGCGTTTGGCGATATTGCTGAAGGCTTTGCCAGCCATAGAATCGGGGCTGAGAATAATCGGCTCCCCGGTGTTGGTTGAAATGACCACCCGGGTATCTTCGGGAATGATGCCGATAAGTTCAATGCATAGGTGGTTAAGCAGGTCTTCTATACTGAGCATGTCCCCAACTTTTACCATTTCCGGCCTGATTCGGTTTACGATCAATTTGATATTCTTGAACTGAGCGGATTCCAGCATACCGATTATACGGTCGGCATCACGGACTGCCGAGATTTCTGGATTGGTGACGACTACTGCCCAGTCCGCGGCAGCAATGGCGTTGCGAAACCCTTGCTCAATACCTGCCGGCGAATCCAGGAGGACAAAATCGAATTCCTTCTTGAGTTGGGTTACCAGGGTCTTCATCTGTTCTTCGGTGATGTCCTCTTTGTTTCTGGTTTGGGCTGCGGGCAGCATGAATAGATTGGGATTGCGTCGGTCTCTGACCACTGCCTGCTTGATGGTGCATTCACCTTCGATGACTTGGACGATATCGTAGATCACCCGGTTTTCCAGACCCATTATCAAGTCGAGCTTCTTGAGACCGATGTCCAGGTCGATGGCGACGACTTTATAGCCAAGATTGGCTAATCCCACACTCACGTTGGCCACCGTAGTGGTCTTGCCAACGCCCCCTTTGCCCGAGGTTATTACAACTACCTGACCGTTATGCGACGGTTCGCTCATGCGTGTACGACCTCCTAATCTGTGTTGGCGAATAAAAACTTCACAACAGTCTATATCTTCGCCAAACCCCAGCAAATTCCTGCCTGCATTATTGTTGGGCGAAGTAAATCCAGGCTCGGACCATCGTCAAAATGCCCTCGGTTGGGATTGGTCGGAGCCTTGTGGCAGATTTTAGGAAAGTTCTATGGAAGAGACCAAGGAAAAAGCAAGGGGTAAGAGCCGCCTTATGACGGCCCCCCTTGCCTGGAAATCGGTGTCAGACCACCGACCCGTTTATTTTCCCTGGAACTTGGCCGGGCGTTTGGCCAGAAATGCCGAGGAACCTTCCTTGGCATCCTCGCTGGCAAAGCACAAGGCGGACCCTTCCTGCTCAATTTTTATGCCTTCCTGAATAGTAGTCTCCAGCCCTTCCGTTACCGCTCTCAGGATAGCCTTCATAGCAATCGGAGCACCTTGTGCCAGTCTGGCGGCAAAAGCTTTGGCTTCATCCAGTACTTCTTCCGGAGCGCACACCTTGTTGACCAATCCGATCGCCAATGCTTCATCGGCTTTGATAGGGGCCCCGGTCAGCATCATTTCCAGGGCTTTGGTTTTGCCAACCAGGCGCGGCAGGCGTTGGGTACCGCCCCATCCGGGCAGGATTCCCAGGGTAACTTCCGGCAGACCGACCTTGGCGGCAGCTGACATATAGCGGAAGTGGCAGGACATGGCCAATTCCAAACCACCACCCAGAGCGAAGCCGTTTATGGCGGCGATGATAGGTTTGGGGAACCGCTCTATTTTAAAATAAACATCGATACCGTTGATTTTTGGTTTGCCGCCATCCTGATATCCGGCAAACTCGGTGATGTCGGCTCCAGCCGAAAAGAATTTGGGACTATTCCCAGTTATTACGATTGCCCGGACTGCGCCATCCTCCAGGCATTTATCCAACAGGTCATTCAGGTCCAGGAGAACCCCCTGGCTCATGGCGTTAGCCGGCGGGTTATTCAGACCTACCACAACATAACCGTCAGCTTTCTCAACAGTAATTTTGGTATATTCCATATCATCCAACCTCCTTAATTAATATCTCCTCGCGCCCAGGTCTGTCGAAAGCGGTCGGCTGATTAGTGCTTCCAGCTATGCGGCATGATCGAGGACGAGTCTGCATATTCCTATTTAGGCGAAGCCAAGGCGATTTCCTGCCTCATTCAGATAATCATCAGAAAATTAGGCCAGGGAGGTTGGTGGATCCACTGAAGTTCGGTTGGCAAGGTCTGGCAGCCCGATAAAAGGCCCCCCCAGAGGGCCTAAAGAGTGTCAGGGAGCCAGTTTGCGGATCGGACCTGATCACACCAAGGAATTTATTGCCGTAAAAAAGGTTAGTTTGGCGAAAAATAAAAACGTTCGAATATTGCAAATTAAACAAAATAACGAAATAATAGTAATAGATTTAATCAACCCAATAGAACAACGAATGAAAAGAGTCGTCAAGAGTTCTGCTGGGACTCGTTGGAAAGGGGGAAAGAGAGCGATTTCGAGGTAGTTCGACCTATATGCAGCAATCTGGAGAAGAATGACCCTGGTTGCTGTGCAGCAGTAAACATCTCGACAACAAGAATGTGAATGGAGGGTTAATACATGTTAAGTCTGCTGGAAAAGAGACCCTGGTTGCGTCATTTGGATTATAAGTTCCCCTGGACCATCAACTATCCCAACATTCCTGCCTACCAAATTCTGCGGGACACAGCCAACATTCATCCCGATAAAGCCTGTACTTCCTTTTATGGCACTGAAATTACCATGTGGGAAATGTATATCTCGGCGACGCGGATGGCAAATGCCCTGGCGGAATTAGGAGTTGTAAAGGGTGATCGAATCGGAATCCTCCTCCCTAACTGCCCCCAGTTTGTGCTTTCATATTTCGCGATATTAAATCTCGGGGCCATCGTAGTTAACTTGAACCCCATATACACCTTCCCCGAATTGAAACATTGCGTTGACATTACCGGTGTTAAAGGGCTGATCACCTTTGATGCGCTGATCCCCATGGTGAAGCCGTTGACCCAGGTTGCTGATATTCCTTTGATCATAGTCACCAAGCTGACCGACTTCGTAAATGGAGCCGGGGTCAGTACCAAGGAAAGCCTGGGACTGGAGCCAAATTGGCATCATTATTCTGAACTTCTGGATAACTGCACCAACAAGGTTCATCCGAGGCCAGTGCTTAAGAAAGAGGACCCGGCCCTAATACAGTTTACCGGAGGTACTACCGGGACACCAAAAGGGGCCACACTCACTCAGGGCAATCTGGTGGCAGCTACCTGGCAGGTGGTCATGGCCGGGCTCTCCCTAATCGATTCGGTTCAAGTCAGCAGACGAAACGTGTTCACGGTTCTGCCGCTTTTCCATGTTTACGGGGAAATCTGCTGTCTGATGTACGGGATTTTTGCCTGTGCCACCATGATCATCCTGCCGCGGTTTGATATTGATGAGGTCGTTCAGACGATTGACTCGTTCGAAGAGATCCTCTTCTGGCCGGCGGTGCCCACCATGCTGACCGCTTTTCTGGATCATCCCAAGGTTCAGGAAATGGATCTGGGAAGGAAGTTCATGTTTGTCAACAATGGAGCCGCCCCCTGTCCTCTGGAATTGATCGATAAAGCCAGAGATATGAACGTCTACCTGAGTGAAGGATGGGGTATGAGCGAAACCGCCTCGCTGGGAATCTCCAACCCGGTAATGGGGGTCAAAAAGGCCATGAGCATAGGGGTGC
>CAZDND010000030.1:11354-15499 GCA_964506825.1 uncultured Syntrophothermus sp. | reverse complement strand
ATTTTAGAGTGAAGTCTATACAAAAAATCGGGGGGAATGGATTAGGCGTCCATTCCCCCCGGAGGAGAATCAATAGGTTGCAGTTTTGATATGAATTTAGAATTCGAAGATTTCCAAGGGTGCTATCGATACTGTATCGTCGGCATCCTTAACCATTCGGGCAACCAGTGATACGTTAGGCACAACATTGCGCAGATAATATCGTGCGGACAATACCTTTCCGTAGTAAAAATGATAGTCGTGATGATCGGGACCAAGTTCTTCAGCTTTGTTTTGGGCTATCAAGGCCTGGTCCAGCAAGAGATATCCTCCATACATTTGGCCAGTTGCAGTCAGTATTCGCCGTGCCAGGACCTGGTAGAAACTCATCTGCTTGTTGGCTTTATATCCGGCCATGTTGGCCATAATTTCCTTGTAGGCTGACAGGGATTCAGTCAGGTTGGCAAATTCACGTTCGAATCCAGCCGTCTTCGAATTGGCAACCAAAAAATCCTCGATTTCTTTAAGAAAATCAGTAAAATCTGCCCCGTTATTCATGGACCATTTCCGATTAAGCAGGTCTTGAGCCTGGATAAAGTTGGTACCCTCCCATAGTGAATAAATCTTCACATCGCGGGCAGCCTGGGCAGCGGGATAATCTTCACAGAAGCCATAACCGCCGTAGCATTGGATTGACTCGGCTATAAGTCCCCAGGCTTCATCACTGGGATAAGCTTTACATATGGGGGTCAGGACATCAGCTCTGGCCCCTGCCCATCTGCGGACATCCGGGTCAGGATCATTGTGAAACACGTCAGAATAGAAGTAAGCTTTATGGATCATGGCCCGACAGGCCTCGAGAGTAGCTTTGTTTAGCATCAGCATACGCTTTACATCATCATGCTGGATGATTGGTACCCGGGGACCTTTGGGATCGCTGGCCGAACGTCCCTGGAGTCTCTCTTTGGCGTAGTTTTTGGCGTTCCAGTAGGCGTTGGCGGCTACTGAAAGTGCCTGCAGGCCAGTACCCTTCCGTTCTTCATTCATCATTTGGAACATTTGTGACATTCCCTTACTGACTCCGTCGGGTCCGGGAGGATCGCCCAACAGCCATCCTCGGGTATTGTTGTTGTCGCCGCAGGCCAGTGCCGCCGTTGGCTGAGCATGAAGTCCCAGCTTGTGCTCAATGGCAGTGGTAACCACATCGTTGTCTTCCAGGCTACCGTCTTCATTGACCCAATATTTGGGGACTACAAACAGGGAAATACCTTTAGTGCCAGCAGCTGCCCCTTCAACGCGGGCCAAATACAAGTGAATGATATTATCCGAGAAATCTCCATCTCCACAAGTTATGAATTGCTTGGATCCTTTGATCTTATAAATCCGGGGATCGTCGGTCGGATAGGCTTTGGATAGAATGTCGCCAACATCACTGCCTGCCGTCGCCTCGGTGAGACACATGGTTCCGGACCAAGTTCCATCGTACATTTTAGGAAGGAATTTATCCTTGACTTCATCGGTTCCGAACTGCTGGATAAGGTGAGCCGCGCCTGTGGTCAGGGCATGAGCCCTCATGGGCGGACAGGCTGCCTGGAACATTTCTGTAACCATCGCCTGCAAAGTTTCCGGAAGAACCCCTTCTACATCCTCCAGGTTGGAGGTTCCCCAGCCATTCTCCTGGATGAACTTAAAGATTTTGGTGAAAGAGGGATGCACGCGCGTTTGGCCATTTTCGAATTTTACTCCGAAATCTTCCATTTCGTCGCCAGCTGGTCCCATCAAATCGCCTGAAATTTTGTGGATCTGATCAATCATCATGTCCATGTCATCGACGCTGTAGTAACCGTTGAATTTGGGGTATGCAAAAATCTGTTCCATCGGCAGCCATTCTTTGAGAATAAATTTGATATCCCGGGTACTGTATGAGTAGACTGAACTCAAAAAAACCAACTCCTTTGTGAAATAGATATTTAATTATACTATAAAACAAGCAACCCCCAATGGCCATGGGGCCATCGGGGCTGCTTGTTTCTACATGTACAGGACTAGTTTTACCCGGCCATAGTCATGCAATAGATCGTAATAATGGTTGGGAACGATACCCCGCCTCATTAGTCATTCTTGGATTTAGCTTTGGCAACTTCTTCTTCGCGCAGGAAACGACGCAAAGCCTTGCCAGTATTCGAACGGGGTAGCTCGGAACGGAATTCCCACAACTTAGGAACCTTGTAGGCAGCCAACTTTTCGCGGCAAAATGCGTTCAGATCTTCCGCCGTCAACGTGGAACCAGGCTTAAGCTGCACAAATGCTTTTACAGTCTCACCGCGATACTCATCGGGGACACCGACCGCCATGGCATCGATGACATCAGGATGCTGAACCAGAACTTCGTCTATGTCGCGGGGGTAGATATTGTATCCGCCTGCAATGATCATATCTTTGGTGCGGTCAACAATAAAGATATAGCCATCTTCATCCATGTATGCTACGTCGCCTGTCTTGAGCCAACCGTCCTCGGTAAAGGCTTCCGCGGTTTCTTCCGGTCTGTTCCAATAACCGGTCATGACCGTAGCGCCTCTCATGTAGATCTCACCGCGCTCACCCAACGGGACATCCTTGCCGTCATCGTCGACCAGACGAAGTTCCATGTCAATGTATGGAACACCGACGCTTCCAACTTTGGGCCGGCCGCCGGGAGTACTTACGGCCATGGCGCAGGTCTCACTCATGCCATAACCTTCATAGAAGTTGAAATCGTATTCGCGGCATTTCTGATAGAGGGCCAGTGTAGCCGGAGCTGCACCAGTACCGCAGTAAACCATTTTGCGGTGCCAGTCGATTTCATTGACCCGGGGGTTGTAAAAGAGGGCTTGCAGCATCGTGGGTACTGCTGGGAAATAGGCCCATTGGTCATAACGCTCGATAGCATCAAAAATTTCGTTCGGTTCAAAGCGGGGCAGAATAACCATGGTCATCTGGGCCCGGGCCGCATACAGGATACAGCAGACTTCTCCATAGACATGGAAGAAGGGTATGACAGCCAATAGATTTTGAATCTCCGAGGGCTCATTGTCAACCATCTCGATGCACCACATTACCACCTGGTAGGCAGCCGCGGTTATGTTGAATTGACTCAGAGTTGCTCCTTTGGGAGCGCCGGTAGTTCCACCGGTGTATTGGATAACCGCAGGATCAGTGTGATGAATGTCAACTAATGGGGGCGCCCACCGTTTGTCGGTTTCTAAAACCTTGGAGAAATGCAGCCAACCCGGTGCCAGTCCCAACTCTTCGTCGGTGGCAATGGTTGCGTTAGGCATAAAATCAGCCATGCGAGTGATCAATACAGTTGGGATATTGAGCTTTTCTACCAGGGGCTTTACCCGGGGAACCAGAGCGTCAAAGGTAACCAGTCCGGTCATTCCCGAATCCTGGAAGGCGAACTCCAATTCTTCACCTGTGTACAAGGGATTTAGGTTCACAACCACGCCGCCGGCCATTAGAACCGCCCAGAAGGCAATTACGAATTGAGGGCAGTTGGGCAGGCAGATTCCGACTCTGTCACCCTTTTTGACATTGTTTTGAGTCAGCACATTGGCCATGCGGGTGACCTTGAGGTAGAGCTCATCCCAGGTAATCTTGGCTCCATAAAAATCAGTAGCGGCCTTGTCGGGTTGAAACACAGTAGCGTCGCGCAGAACATAATAGGCCGGGGTTAAGGGATACCTCATAGTCGTCGGGGTTTTCCAGTTGTAGGTCTTTGTCCAGAACCTACTGTCATAAGGTGATGATGACATTTGATTACCTCCCATTTCTAATTATTTGAACTTGCTAATTCCAAGTTTGCTCCCATTTGTTGTGTTTACTAAAGCGCTTAGCCCAGTCAGGTCATATTGAGTGATAATGGATAAAAGCGTTAGATTGACTCCACGATGAATGCTACACCTGGGCCGCCCGAGGCGCAGAGAGAAGCACAACCATATCTTACGTTGCGCCGCTTCATTTCATTTATCATAGTGATGATCAAACGGGCACCAGTTTGGCCGACCGGGTGACCCAAAGCGATTCCGGATCCGACCCCATTAAGGATTTCAGAATCTATTTTAAGCTCGCGGTTTACTCCCAGGACCTGAGCTGCGAAAGCCTCATTCAGTTCCCAGACATCGATG
>CAZDND010000030.1:0-11344 GCA_964506825.1 uncultured Syntrophothermus sp. | reverse complement strand
TCTTTTTGCTCAAGACCAGCAAAATGCAGAGCCCGGCGAACTGCAGGAACCACTCCCATACCCATAATGCGAGGCTCGACCGCTCCTGATGCGGATGATACAACTTTGGCAATTGGCTTCATGCCTAGTTCCTTGGCTTTGTCCGATGACATCATAATCAGGGCAGACCCACCGTCATTTAGTCCGGAAGCATTAGCGGCGGTAACAGTCCCGCCTTTCTTAAAGGCCGGTTTTAGTTTGGCAAAACCTTCCAGACTTGCATCTGCCCGCGGATGTTCATCGGTGTCAAAGATCGTGGTTCCCTTGCGCGAGTGGACCTCTACAGGGACTATTTCATCTTTAAACCAACCCTGCTTGATGGCATGGATGGCCCGCTGGTGACTGCGAAGAGCGTAGGCATCCTGTTCCTCACGGGTAATGCCGTACATTTCCGCAATGTTTTCTGCAGTGACCCCCATGTGGTAGCCCACGAATTCGCAGATCAGACCGCCTTTCATGAGGCCGTCAACGATTTGTTCGCCATTTCCAAGGCGATAGCCTTTTCTGGCCCCGAACAGGAGGTAGGGGGTATTAGTCATGCTTTCGACTCCAACGGCAGCACCAATGTCAACTTTGCCAAGCATAATTTCCTGGGATAAGATTTCGGCTGCCCGCATAGAAGATGGGCATTGCTGATGTACTGTACATGCAAAAGAGTCATCCCGGCATCCGGCTCTGAGGGATATATGACGGGCACTGTTTCCGGGGGAAGAAGATTGGTTGCAATGTCCCCCAACTACTTCATCCAATTGATTGGCATCCATACCGGCTCTTTCCAGGGCTCCCTTCAGCGCGAATACACCCAAATCGATGGGATTGTATTCGGACAAAGCACCTTGAAAATCACCGATAGGTGTGCGAGCGCCGCTTACGATTACTACTTCTTTCATTAAGAATCTCCTTTCATATATTGGGTTGAATATTGGATTCGATTGCCGCATTCGGTTTGGAATCAGGTCCTGCTGAATCCGCAGCTAGTAGCTGGTTACATTTGCTTATCACCATATCTGGAATTTTCGATTCATCTACCGAATACCTGTCTACCATGGCACCACTTACCACGACCCAGTCTTTGGCGTTTTTGCGGACCTCCGGAACATCTGCACAAGCCACCGGACAGGCACACATCAAAATCCCTACATCCCAGGGCTCCTCCGGATTCGCAGGGATTACCCCAGCGTATTCCGGAAGACCCTCCTTGATATGCTTCAGAATCCGGGACCTATTTATCTGGGGATTACAGCCCCCACAGAACTTGACGCCGACCTTACCTTTTACCAAGTCAAATCACAGTTTTCGCGTATTCCACATAGGGTTTCGGCGAGTTCCTTGCGATGTTGAAGGTTGGTTAATCTGGAGATCATTATTCTTTGGGCCTGGGGCGAACCAGCTCCGTGCATGGATTCTGTGAGATATGCCACAGCTCCAGCCCCCAGGGTCAGGTTCTCAATGTACCGCAGCATACGTTGGCGATGCTCAGCGGGTATATCACTGCGGGTGGTGGAGTATTTTTTGACTAGCGAACCAATTTCAGGGTTGGTGAAGTCCTGGTCGGAAGGCATGGTGACCATGTATCCTCCAGCGATATCCTGAACAAGACGTGAAATTTCATAGGGGAAACGGGTGACGTTTTGTTTGCAGATATTGGCTAGCAGCATGTCGATTTGATAGTTGCCGGCAGCTGTCTTATGGCCCTCGGCCGAGCAGGCTATACCGCAAGCATAGAGGGTTTCATTAAGATGACACATTTCTATTATCTTGTCCTTGACATGAGAGGCTTTGGCTGCTCCGTTATATTCGGCAATAGCCTGAGCAGCTCCGATCAGAGTATCCCCAACGCCTACTTTGCATCCGCCGTAACTCTGACGGTGGTACCCTGCGAAGCGTTCTACTATCATGGTGGAAAAATCGGTTTCGCCATCCATGAAAACCCGCTCCAGAGGAACGAAGACATCGTTGAAGATAGTCATGATTTCCTGGCCGCCGAAATTGATGTTTCCAACGTCCACCTTTGTCGGTTCCAATTTCCTGGTATCGCAGGATTGGCGACCATAAACATAGACCATCCCTGGGGTGTCCACAGGAATTGCAAAGGACACAGCCCAATCCTTTTCCGTGTCTTTCAGCGAATTATTGGGCATGACCAAGATCTCATGGGAATTAATCATTCCAGTCTGATGAAGTTTGCATCCCCGAACCACTATGCCGTTGGGGCGTCTTTCAACAACATGGAGATATGAATCAAGATCGTCCTGCACCCCCGGGGACTTGCTGCGGTCTCCACGAGCGTCGGTCATACAACCGTCGACCACAAGGTCATTGTCCTGAACATATTTCATGTATTCCGTGAACCGTTCGTGGTAGCGGGTACCATACTTGGCATCAAGTTCAAAGGTGGTGCTGAATACGGCGTTGAAAGCATCCATGCCAACGCATCTTTGAAAACAGCATCCGGTTTTCTGACCCAAAAGCCTTTGCATCTTTACTTTTTTCACTAAATCATCGGTGCTTTGATGAAGGTGTGTGAAACGGTTAACCTTTCTGCCGGTTAGGCTGGAGGTAGCTGTCATGATGTCTTCATATTCGGGTTCACCAGCCAGTTTGTAAGTCATGGCCAAAGCATTGATTGATGGTCTGATCAGCGGGTGATCCACATAATTCTTTACCTGTTCACCAAACACCCACAACTCGATATCCATCTTCCTTAAATCATTTAGGTATTCTTCGGGGGTCTTTAAAGCCATTATTTCCACCTCTCTTTATATCCATTCAGTAATAACGCCGAGCAAAGCCAGTCTGAAAAGTTTGGACCAGGCATCAGAAACGTTTTGATATATTCAGCCAATGATGTTCGACGATCCTTATGGAAATCTTAAATATGCAATATCCGTGCCATGGTTATGGACAAATGACACTAAGCTGATAGAATTCGGGATATTCTTGCAAAAGGCTTATTTATGAGGCTGATCAAGCTAAAATTGGCTCATCAAAAACATATATACGACCTAACCCAAACCAATACTGCTATTCAGTCCTCTTTAAATCCGACCGAAACGATACAAATATGGATCGCCAAAACACTATTAAGGGACCTAACCAAAACAAAGGCCAATTCATGGGAGTTACACCCTCCACTATAAATGATACAATAATGTATCGATTGACCGGCGGTGAGCAGTTTGTAACCAGATGATCTAAAAGGGCAACGTTTGCTAAATAGAAACCGAATTATCGACGGCGGCTTCGAAACATTTCCGGCTTGATGATTTGGACGCATAAATTTGCAAAAGCTAGGGACACCCATGCATCTCAAACCACCTAATCTATCCGCCATTCGAGTCCTTCTTGATATATTATATCTGATGGCTGAACTATAATCATGGGGTTTATGATTCAGCACGGCTTGTTATGGTCAAAGCAGCCTCCAGCTGATACAATTAAAAAGTGATCCATCAATGTATCGGGTATAAACAAGGGAGGAATACAAATGACGGTCAATATAGCCTCAGTACCTGCAGAAACGTCCATTGTGGGGGAATTGAAACGGGACGGAACCAATATCGTGGTGAAAAGCAGCCTGAAAGTGAAAGACTTCATGCGGCTTCCTCTGACTCTCCGGGTTGGAGATACCCTGCGGGACAGTTTGAAGATCATAATTGAACGACGCATAGATGGAGTGCCGATTCTCGATGATCAGGGGAATCTGGCGGGGCTTGTAACCAAAACCCTGGTTTTGAGGGAGTTATGGCAAAAAACCTCTCTGGATGAGCCCTTGGAGAATATCATGATCACCAGGATTTCCACTACCCATCCGGATGAGGATGTGGCTACCCTAATATCCATCAGCGTCGGCAATTTGCCAGTAGTTGATACCGATGGTTCGGTGGTTGGCATTGTCACCCTTTCAGACACCATTCGAGCCTACTTCAGCACAGTTTTAAAATTGGAACAGGAGTTGAACACCATTACTGACTCCATGCACAATGGATTGATCTCTATCAATGAAGATGGCAACATTGTGCTTATCAACGCATCTGCTGCAGGTCTGTTGGGGGTGGATCGAATAGAAGCTAAAGGACAGTCTCTGGCTGCAGTAGGATTTGACACCCACCTGTTGGATGTGTTGACAACTGGCAAGCAGGAATCCGGCAAGTTTATTCGGGATGGAAGAAGCTATATCTCCAACCGCAATCCGATTGTGTCTGAAGGAAGAATAATCGGTGCGGTGGCAGTGTTCCAAGATATATCTGAACTGGAGTTGATATCCGAGGAGTTGAATTACACCAAACAGATGAAGGAAGAATTGGATGCCATTATTGAATCCTCTTTTGATGGCATTTTTGTAACGGATGGAGTGGGAAATACCTTGAGGGTAAATGAGTCCTTTAGCAGGATAATGGGGATCCCCAGGGATGTCTTGCTTGCGAAACCATTAAAGGAGCTGGTTGACGGAGGATTTCTTAATGAATCGGCAACTCTTAAAGCTATTGAAGGCGGAGAACGGGTTACTATATCCCAGGAGATGCAAAATGGCAATACGATACTGATAACCGGGAGCCCGGTCTTTGATGAAAAGGGTCAGATAGTGAAGGTGGTCAACAACGCTCGTGATGTTACCGAGCTGGACCGGCTGCGCAGTCAACTTGATCAGGCTCAAAATCTAAGCCAGCATTTTCAGGATGAGTTAAACAAATTCAAAGGCAAAAACGAGTTTGTAATCCAATCTCAAAAGATGAAGGATATCATGGGCTTGAGCGCACGACTAGGCCAGGTAAATACTACTGTTCTGATCCAAGGCGAATCAGGGGTGGGCAAAGAGATCATTGCCCGCACGATTCATGGACATAGCCAACGCAACGATCGAGCCATGATCAGCATCAACTGCGCGGCAATCCCTGAAAGTTTATTGGAATCAGAACTCTTTGGGTATGCTCCCGGGGCTTTTACCGGTGCGAAAAAGCAAGGCAATCCTGGGATTTTCGAAATCGCACATGAAAGCACTTTATTTCTGGATGAAATTGGGGAACTACCGCTCAATCTGCAGGGTAAACTGTTGAGAGTGCTGCAGCAGCGAGAGATTATGCGTATTGGGAGCGGGGCGCCAATTAAGGTCAACGTGAGGCTGATTGCAGCTACTAACCGTGATCTCTGGGAGATGGTGCTGCGCAAAGAATTCCGCCGCGACCTGTTTTACCGTCTGAATGTAGTCCCGCTGCTGGTTCCACCCCTGAGGGATCGCAAAGAAGAGGTCCCCTATCTGATAGCATTCTTTCTGAAGAGATTCAATGAAAAATACGGCTTCCACAAGACCATCGACGAACAAGTAGTTAAATCCCTGCGGGGGTATGATTGGCCAGGCAATGTGCGCGAGTTGGAAAACCTGATTGAACGACTGGTAGTGACTACCGTTGGTGATGTGATCCGCGATTCAGATCTGATGGGTTCAGAATCATCAGAGAGTATCAGTATCTCTATGGAAACATCACGCCACATGAAAGAAGCGGTTGAGTTTTTGGAGAAAGAAATGATTTCCGATGCCATTAACCGTCTGGGCAGCACCAGAAAGGCCGCTTCAGAACTGGGGGTAAGCCAGCCGACGATCGTTCGCAAAGCGTCCCGGTATGGGATTAGTCTTCGTGAACAATCCAATTAATATTCTTCGTTGATTGACAGCCAATGAATGGGCAAGTACTGCTAACGTTGAAAGGGAGTTGATTTGAAAGAGACATAGCCAGGTGAATGTTTTTCGCAGACCAGGACAAACACCGCACTTTTACTTTGGTATAATCTAAAGGTGTATGTCCCGGAGCAATCAAATCAAGAAATTAAACGGAAAGTGGAGGTGTCGATAATTAAAGCATTATTTTTGCGGGACGGATTAAAACTATCTTTGGAAGAGACTGATAAACCAACCATCAAAGAGCCAACCGATATCATCGTCAAGGTTACTGCTTCCTCGATTTGCGGGAGCGATATCCATTTCATCACTGGTGAAGTGCCCCTCACCCCCAATTTCATAATTGGCCACGAAGGAGTGGGCGTAGTTGAGGAAGTAGGGGAACGAGTTAAGAATTTTAAGCCCGGCGACCGGGTAATTATTCCTGGAGCGGTGGCTTGCGGGACTTGCCCTGAATGCCGGATGGGAAGAAGCTACGCCTGCGAATTTGATACTATGTTTGGGGTGGGCAAGAATCGCGGCGATCTCCCTGGGGTTCAAGCGGAATATGCGAGAATGCCCTTTGCTGATTATTCAACTGTCCTCATACCGGATTCGGTTACCGACAAAGAGGCGTTGTTTGTGGGGGATATCTTGTCAACTGGTTGTGAGGGCGTTATGAACGGCCATGTGAAGCCTGGAGATGATGTGGTGGTTTTCGGAGCAGGCCCAGTTGGACTCTGCGCTGTTGCCTGCGCAAAATTGTTTTCGCCTTCCCGGATATTCCTGGTTGATTTGGAGGATTATCGCCTGGAAGCTGGGAAAAAGCTGGGTGCGACTCATTTGATCAATGCTTCCAGAACCAGTGCAGCCAAAGAAATCAGAGGAGTCACGGGAGGGGTTGGCACTCAGGTGACAATCGACGCGGCAGCTTATCCGGCGACTCTGGATGATTCATTGAGCTGCACTGCCAAAGGCGGAACGGTATCGATTATAGGCATGAGTCCCTTTCATGTCAAGTACGCCATGGGCAAGGTGTTTTACAAGAACCTGACGGTTGTTTCCGGGTATGCAACCGATCGCTGGGTGCGTATGCTGATGAAACTAATCGAATTCAAACAACTGGATTTGACTTCACTCTTTACTCATGAATATTCGTTGAGTGATATTCTGGAGGCTTACCATGTATTTCAGAACCGATTGGACAATTGCATTAAGGTTCTGATCCTCCCGGATAAATCATAAATCTTTTGAGCTGTCTAAAAAACAGAGCTTTCTGTTGGCATCGATTGCCAGCAGAAAGCTCTGCATCATTTGTTCCATTAGGGGGACCCTGGACGGCTCATCTACTGGCCAACCAGATCCAGATCCCTGGCAGCTTCCCTCATCCCGTCAATAGTCCACTGTATAATCTGATCGATTTCCATACCCAGCATCTCGGATCCCTGGTTGATCAATTCCCGGTTGACACCGGCAGCAAAACTGGGAGTCTTGAATTTTTTCTTCACTGACTTGACTTCGAGGGAAAGAATGCTTTTGTCGGGCCTCATATAGACTACGGCGGTTATAAGCCCAGTAAGTTCGTCAATAGTATATAGGACTTTCTCCATCAAACGGGTAGGTTCCACATCCGAACAGATATTCCATCCGTGGGAGACCGCCGCGTGAATCATATCTTCCGGAACACCTTCCTGCTCCATCAGTTCACGGGTTTTCTGACAATGTTCTCCCGGGTATAATTCATAGTCGAGGTCATGCAGCAGTCCTACATTTCCCCAGTAATTCTCATCCTCACCCATTCGGCGGGCAAAAAATTTCATTACTGCTTCGACGGCCAAGCCGTGTTTGATAAGGCTGGGGTTGTGGTTGTACTTTTTCAACAAAGCCAGAGACTTTTCACGATCCATCTATGTATTCCTCCGAAAGCAAAAAGATATTGGGGCTGATGCCACTACGAAGCTACGTTGTAGGTGGTAGTTATACTCCCGATCAGTTCTATCCGCATCAAGCAAACCCAATCTAATTATACACAATAGTCATCAGCTTATCAGATGACTTTGGCCTAATCAATTATTCAGACGACATGGCAATGGTCTGGAGTTTACTGGATTGTTGTTGAAACCCGATAGTCAAATAGTCTGAAATCCATAGGAGCGAATGTTCGGACGGGGTTGAGTTGGTCGGTAAGATATTAGTTTACTGCAGTCAGGGTTTTGGGTTGATTGCGAAAAAACAGATTCATCGGGCATCTTGGTCTAGATTAAAAAAGCGCCCCTTGTCTGGGGGCGCTTAGCCTAATCTGCTTCGAAATCTAGGTTTTCGAAGTTACCATATGATCGGGAATAGAATGATTACATGTTAACCAGTGGTTGCGTCTGCTACTATTTAGATATTTCCTGGTCCCGCAGTACTCGACGCAATGCTTTGCCTACGGCTGAACGCGGAAGTTCCGTGCGGAACTCGATTAGCCGGGGTACTTTGTATGGGGCCATTATGACCTTACAGTATTCAACTATTTCCTCCGGCTCTGCCGTCACCCCTTCTTCAAGAATAATAAAGGCCTTCGGAACCTCACCCCGGTACTCATCGGGGATACCGATGGTGATGACATCTTTTACCTTCGGGTGCTGCAGGATCAATTCGTCAAGCTCCTTGGGATAAATATTATAGCCGCCAGAGATTATCAGGTCTTTGGTCCGGTCGACAATAAAGATATATCCTTCCTCGTCCTGGTATGCCACATCACCCGTGTTTAGCCAACCGTCTTTATCGATCATTTTGGCAGTTTCTTCGGGTTCATTCCAATAGCCTTTCATGATCAAATTAGATTTAATATGGATTTCACCGGTTTGTCCCTGTGGGACTTCCTTTCCGGACTCGGGGTCAACGATCCTGACGTCAGTATCGACCAGCGGCAGACCTATGCTGGAAGGCTTTTTCACTCCCATATAGGGATTATTGATTCCCAGAGAAGCAACCTCACTCATTCCCCAACCTTCGACAATGAAGATATTCTGGTCATTGGCCTTCTTGATCAAGGCAGCCGGCAAAGGAGCACCACCGCTGTTCATGATGCCGACAATCTGTCCTAATTCCTTGGCCCGGGGATGGTTAACCAAAGCGGTTATCATGGTTGGAACCGCAGGGAAATAGGGGATGTCTCCGATGCGAGCCACAGTATCCATGACCTCGTCAACATTAAAACTGCTGAGAATGACTTGGGTTGCCCGACAGACGACGGAAAAACAATTGGCGCAGATTTCGCCGTAGACGTGGAAATAGGGAAGGACTCCCATGAAATTGCGGCGATGAACCGGGTACATGCTGATAATAGGGTTGAGCCATTCATTGTAGGTGTAGGTCGAGCAGACGATGTTGCGATGAGTCAGGACTGCCCCCTTTGGTGATCCCGTGGTACCGCCGGTGAACTGAATCACGGCTGGATCCTGCTGATCGATCGGGACCGCTGGAGGAGCCTCATTGTTACAAGAGGCAATAAACTCGGAAAAATGATACCATTGCGGTTCAAGGCCTAAACTGGCAGAACTGCTCATATCGGCATCCTTAAGATAGTCCGATATCTTGGTGACCAATACAAACTCGATTTCGGTTTCAGCGCAAAGGGATTTTATTGTGGGAAGTATGCCATCGTAGGTGACAACACCCGTTATGCCAAGCTTGTTGACGATGGCCTTAAGTTCATCTTTCGTGTATGCGGGATTCATATTCACGGCAATAGCACCGGTATGCATCAATGCCCAGAAGGTAATCACGAACTGTGGAGAATTGAGGAGCAGGAGGCCAATTCGGTCCCCTTTCTTGACCCCTGCATCGATCATAGCATTGGCCAATCGAATTGCTTGCAGCTGCAGGTCCCAAAATGATATTCGATTCCCATAGAAATCGATGGCTGCTTTTTGGGGTTCGATGTTAGCGGATATACGCAAGATTTCATGGGCTGGAAATCGGGGGAAGGTTATGGATGGCCTTACATCATGGTCGTAATTTTTGATCCACCAACGGTGTTCCAATCCAGACGGTGAAGTTGTCACATCAACTGCCTCCAATACTTTAAAATTTAAAATATTCTTAATAGAGTATAAAAGGTCGAACAAAATGATTCAAGAGTTCAGCCTGAAAAATGAATTGGCTGTTATATCTGGTGCAGTTCGGGAGGGCCTTTTGCTGTGTGTGATGAATTAGGATATGATATCGAAGTCGGTCCTGAAAATTCCAGAGAGTCCGTTGATTCCCAAACAGGTTGACAATCTACAAATGGTTTACTATTGATTATATGAAAATAATTGTCCGCTGATTATGTTGAAAGGAGTATCCGCCATGGGATTGCCAATCCAAATGGTTACTATTACCATAATGAAAATGCTTGGTAACCCGGCTATAGAGGCGGAGAATAGATTATGAACAAGGGACACCATGAAGTCCGTACAAGATTTAATGACCATGCCAGTGAATATGATCAACATAGGCGGCGGATGATACCGTGCTTTGATGATTTCTATTCTCTGGCTGCGGCAATGGTTCGCACGGCCAAAGAAGAACCAGAGATCCTGGACATGGGAGCCGGGACGGGGATTTTGGCATCATATGTCAGGGAAAGGCTTCCGGGGGCCCACATCACGATGATTGATTTCTCTGAAAAAATGTTGGAAATATCCCGAAAACGATTTGCTGGTGATGCCAGTATCTCCTATATAGTGGACGATTTCACCCAGCATGCTTATCAGAGAAAATATGACGCCGTGGTTTCATCACTGGCCATTCATCATCTGACTGGCGACGAAAAAATGCGATTATATAGGGATATCTATCGGATTTTAAATAATGGCGGCATATTTGTTAATGCTGACCAGGTTTTGGGGCACACGGTTAATATTGAAGCCATGTATAAAAGCGAATGGGAAAGCTATGTAAAAAAGAGCGGATTGTCCGCAGAGGAGCTTGAATTGGCTTTTGAAAGGGCAAAACTGGATCGGATGTCGACTCTGGAGGACCAGTTGGGTTGGCTCAGAGAAGCCGGCTTCCAGGATGTTGATTGTGTTTATAAATATTACAATTTTGTTGTCTTATATGGCACTAAGAATAGAGAAGAGTAATTTATTAAGGCATTGAACAACAGCAGTCACTCCGTGTCCATACTATACGGTGCAGGTCCGGGGTGACCGTGATATACTGCTGATAATATTTTAATGCAATCCAGTTTAAAGGAGGTTTCCGTTGAGCAGCAAACCAAACAGCAACGAATATAATGCGGACCAGATTCAGGTTCTGGAAGGGTTGGAAGCCGTTCGCCGCCGCCCAGGAATGTACATAGGCACTACTGGGCCTCAGGGGCTCCATCATTTGGTTTATGAAGTGCTTGACAACAGCATTGACGAAGCCATGGCAGGATATTGCACGGAGATATCGGTCACCTGTCATCAGGATTACTCGGTCACCATCGAGGATAATGGACGCGGAATTCCCGTGGACATTCATAAACAGACCGGGAAACCGGCCCTGGAGGTCACCTTGACCGTTCTCCATGCAGGCGGCAAATTTGGAGGCAACGGATATACGGTTTCCGGAGGCCTTCACGGAGTGGGATTGTCGGTGGTAAATGCTCTGTCGGGACTTCTGAAGGTTTGGGTG
>CAZDND010000029.1:0-15789 GCA_964506825.1 uncultured Syntrophothermus sp. | reverse complement strand
GTCTACCCGATAAAAGCGTTCAAAAAGCCGTGGAAGGCTCTCGGGGGCGATGCCTATCCCCGTATCTTTGATTTTAATTGCCATCCCACGTGCCTCCCGGCTTATCCGGACCACGACCCGAGCATCTTCACTGGAATACTTGATAGCATTGTCAATGAGATTTATCAGCATCTGCCCCAGCAGGTCTTCATCTCCGTTGACCCAGCAATCGCCGGGAGAATATACCAACTCGAGGCTCAGCCGTTTCTCGGTTGCCTGCGGTCCCAGAACGTTAAAAACACTCTTAACCATATCAACCAGATTCAACTTCTGCAGACTGACCCTGATTTCGTTGTTCTCCAGGGCCGATATGTTGAGCAAATCTTCGATGAGCCGGGTAAGTCGATTGGTTTCGTTGTCAATAATCGTCAAAAAACGCCGGCAGAGAAGTTTATCCTCCAGTGCTCCATCCAGCAGGGTTTCAACGAACCCTTTGATCGAGGTTAATGGAGTACGCAGCTCGTGAGATACATTGGCCACGAAATCACTGCGCATCTGATCAAAATTGCGCGCATCGGTAATATCATGGAACACCGCCAGCGCCCCCTCCATTTCATCATCATCCCCCTTTATGGGGACAATGATAATGCGAAACACTTGGTCGCTGCCGGGGAATATGCTGCATTCATGATGGGATTCCTGGTTGTTTTCTATTACTCTCATGACCGCCTGGTGGATAATATCCGCATCCAGCGCAGCCAATGTCTGCCCCAATAAACTGTCCTCCCGGCGCAAGAACAGATTTTCCGCCGCCCGATTTGCCTGGATTATCTTGCCGCTCATGTCAACAGCTATCAGGACATCCACCAAGCTGGTAAGAATCGCCTGCATACGGCCTTTCTCGCTGGTAAATCCCGTTTGCACAAACATCACCCCGTTTCCTGCCCAGCGATGCTAGTTTTCGCTTAACTTATAGCCTACCCCGCGAACTGTTTCTACGTACTGGGGCGCTGCACTGTTATCACCCAGTTTTACCCGGAGATGTCTGATGTGCACATCTACCGTGCGGGTGTCGCCCACAAATTCATAGCCCCAGACCTTTTCCAGGAGGGCTTCCCGGGTCAGGACCCGGCCTGGATTGGAGGCCAGGATCCTTAATAATTCAAATTCCTTGGGCGTCAGGTCCAATTTCTTTTCCCCGACGTATGCTTCGTATTTTTCCGGTATGATTACCAGATCCTTATGGAGCAAAGCCTTGTGACCGGCAACCTGTTCGGTCTCCAGAATCCTTTTTGCCCGCAGCCGGGCCTTGACTCGGGCTACTACCTCCCGGGGGCTGAAAGGTTTCTTGATATAGTCGTCTGCACCCATTTCCAGTCCCAAAACCGTATCGATCTCTTCGCACCTGGCTGTAAGCATTATAATCGGCAGATACCTATACTGCGGATCTTGCCTCAATTGCCTGCATACCTCAAGCCCATCCATCACTGGCAGCATTATATCCAGGATCACCAGATCAGGGTTGGTCTGCTCTATCATTTGGATGGCTTCCTGACCGTCGTAGGCAACCTCCACTTGAAAGCCTTCTTTTTCCAGGTTGAATTTTACCAGCTCTACGATGTAGGTTTCATCGTCCACTACCAAAATCCTGGCTGACATCTGCAATCACCCTCAGTTCCTTAAACCTATCACTGCCGCCATCCTGCCCGTGATGCCCCCCGCTCCCCGGTATGAAAAAAACATATCCCTGTTGCAAGCGGTACACAATGGGCATATCGTGATGTTAGCCTCTTTAACACCCGTTTCCATGAGAATCCTCTGGTTGGTTCGCGGTAAGTCCCAGCAATAGCCGTCCCTTCCATCAGGATATAACAATGATCGATCGAGGGCAAAAGTGTTTTTGACTTCCCTCAGTCTCTGGAGGTCAATATGAAAACATTCCGGGCCGATTCCCGGACCGATAAACACCTGCAAATCCTCTGGCTGGCAGGCAAAACTGTTTCCCATGGCCAGCACCGCATTTCGGGCAATACCAAGGACTGTACCTTTCCACCCACTGTGAACGATGGCCACCGCTCTCTTTTGGGGATCGAAGAAGAATATTGGGATGCAATCGGCGAAAAACATCATCAGGTATATCCCCAATTCTTTCGAGATCATGGCATCGATACCCGGAAGTGCATCCCCGTGATCAGTCACTCCCCTTCCCGCCATAGTTGCCCCCACAACCGCCACGGCTCCCCCATGGACCTGTTCGGCACAAACCATCCGGTCAGGGGGAATTCCAATTCCTTCAGCCACCCGGCGTCGGTTGCTTACTACCAGCTGCTTATCATCCCCGACGTGCAAGCCTAAATTCAAGGACGAAAAATGGCCCTCACTAAGACCTCCCTCTCGGGTTGTGAAGGCCGCTGCCACTCCCTGGTCTTCCCATTCGGGTATAGATAGCAGGATTATATCTTCATGTTTCCTCATGATCCATTTCATGTGTCGCACTCCAGATTGGATTTGAGTCCTATATCTGTTATTATTGGGTTCTGGGAGGGATGTAAATGATTTGCTCGGATTGTAGAAATCGTTATGCGGACCGACTGGCTGAATGCCCTCATTGCAATGCAGCCAAACCGCTGGATTGGGAAGATTTAGCCACCGTCTATTCCCCGGAGGATTCGGTTTTACAAAGTATGCTGGAAGGTTATGGTATCCCCGTTATGCTGCGATCCCGTGAAAGTATCGGAAGGGTTCAGGGCCTTACATTGGGCCCTTTGGCAGAAATCATTGTTATGGTCCCCCGGGAATTCCTATCGGACGCACAGCAGCTGATGAGTACCGATGTATCGGTGGTTGCCAGCGATGATGCCCAATGATTAGCCCCGGATAACCCGCAGTCTGGTTTAGTCCTCTCCAGGGCAGATGTCCCGCTGCGTCAATGGCATCTATCGCTCCCAAAGAACCGGCCTGCCTTTTTCCAGGCTGCAGCGCACGTCGATCAACCGCTGATTTTTCGATCCCCGGAAAGCCAGGGATAGGTCGCGCTCCCCTTCCAGATATTTTCCGTCGACCAGGATATCCGTAGCCTCCAAGAGCCTTAGGACATCTGGTTTTTCGAGACCTATCTGGACCAGCTCCTCGAAAGTATAGCCCGAATATGTGACCACATTCAGGCCTGCCTCTTTGATTATTTTTAACAGTTCTACAGCTGCCGGGGCCTGCTCAAAGGGCTCACCCCCAGAAAGTGTGAACCCCTGGAGCAGCTTGTTCGGCTCCACCAATCTGGCGATCTCTTCAACGGCCAGGTTGTACCCGCCCTCAAAGTCCCAGGTCGACGGATTGTGGCATCCCGGGCAATGGTGTGGACACCCCTGGACGTACAAAACCGCTCTGATGCCTGGTCCATCAACCACGCTCTCCTTAACAAACCCGCTGACTCTAAGCATGCTCATTCTTATGCCCTCAGGTGGGAACGGCGATCCCGCAGTTCCGCCACCTTGGCGTCATTGAACCGATCAATGGTAGACAAATAACCGGTGATTCTCCTCACCCGGCGTATCTCCTTAGAACCGCATTGAGGGCATTCGTCTTCATCGATCACCCCCAGGAACCTGCATCCTTCGCAGAAATCTATAGGGAAATTGATGCCGGCATATCCCATATCCGATTTCATCATCTGCTGGATGACCGCATGGACAGCTTCGCCATTGTTGATGGGCGGAGAAGGAAATTCGATGTAACTAATATGACCGGCATTCGTAAATTTGTGGTACGGACCTTCCTTAGCTATCTTGTCCATGTATGAAATGTCGAAGCCGACCGGCACATGGAAGCTGTTGGTGTAGTATTTGCCGTCCGTAACTCCCGGAATTTCTCCGAAAGTCTCCCGGTCCATGCCGATAAACCTTCCTGACAACCCTTCTGCTGGGGTCGCTATAAATGTATAGTTCAGGTTGTAGTCCTCGGCAGCCTTTTCTATCAGGCGGCTGATAAACTGCATGATCGAAATTCCGATGGCCTGTGCGTCTTCAGACTGTCCATGATGCCTGCCAGTCAGACACACCAAGGTTTCTGCCATTCCGATGAATCCAATCGACAGGGTGCCATGCTTTACTGCTTCTTCGATAACATCGTTGCTCCGAAGGTTTTCCGAACCTTTGTAGAGTCCCTGCCCCATAACAAAAGGCATATCTTTTACTTTTAATTCCGCCTGGACCCGGTAGCGATGGTAAAGCTGCGCACAGACCAATTCAACCGTCGCCTCCAGAAGCCGATAGAATTCACCCAGACTTCCGCCGGATTTCAGTGCCAGGCGAGGCAGATTCAGGGTGGTAAAGGACAGGTTCCCCCGGCGTTCTGTCTCCGGCTTCCCAAACCGATTGCCCACCACTCGGGTACGACACCCCATGTAGGCGACCTCGTCGCCATAGGGCTTATTGAACGATGAATCCATAAAGCTGAAGGTGGGATTCATCCGCTTGGCCGCCACCTTCATCGCCAACAACAGCAGATCATAGTTGGGATCCGATGGGCTGGCATTGACTCCTTCTCTGATCCGGAAAATAACATTGGGAAAAATCGGGTTTTCACCCTTGCCTAATCCCTTATCATAGGCCAGCAAAAGATTTTTGGTAACCCGCCGTCCAGCCTCTGAAGTATCCAGTCCAAGGTTCAGAGAAGAAAACGGTACCTGGGCTCCAGCCCGGGAATGCATCGAATTGAGATTGTATACCAATGCCTCCATGGCCTGGAAAGTGGATTCATCGGTTGAATTTTCCACAAAAGGTGCCATGTCGCGGTCAAAAAACGGAAAGGACTGCCCGCCGAACATGTCATTCTGGGAACTCTGCAGGATAATAGCTGCAAGTGCCGTAGCCGAACCGGCTCTTTTCGGGGGTCTGATATATCCGTGCCCATTGTTGAAACCCTCCTGCAAAAGCCTGCCCAGAGGAATCTGAACGCAATTAAGGGTCTTGCCGTAAAAATCCAGGTCGTGGATATGGATGTCGCCGCGGCGATGAGCCTCCGAAAACTCCGGGGGGATCAGCCGGTCAAGATAGTATTGTTTCGAGGCGGCACTGGCAATCTGAAGCATCTTTGCCGAAGGCGAGTTGCCCACATTGGCGTTATCGCGGTTAGTCTCCTTAAGGATCTCCTCCACCACGTCCATCAGGTCGGATTTTCCTTCCCGGTATCTGGTCCTGTCGGCGCGGTATAGAATATACGCTTTGGCTGTTCGGGCATGGCCCTGCTCAATCAATACTTTTTCGACTATGTCCTGAACATCCTCCACGGTAAAAGTCTGATTGGGAAATTCTTCCCCCAAGACCTTCATAACTTCCAGAGTGAGTTCCAAGGCCTTCTGGCGATTTTCTCCCCCAACTGCCTTGGCGGCCTTGAATATAGCCTCGGTGATCTTTGAAGGATCAAAGGATGTTTCCCGGCCGTCTCTTTTGATGATGGTTTCAAACATTACTACTGCTCCTCTCTATTATCCGGATCATTCTTAAGCTGTTCCACGGTGTCCACAAACCCTTTTACATCAGTGAATTGTCGATATACCGAAGCAAATCTTACGTAGGCAACCTGATCCACCAACCTCAGCTTGTCCATTACTTTCTCGCCGATAACGGTGCTGATGACCTCTTTATCATAGGTGTCGCGAAGCTCTCTTTCGATTTCGCCCACCATATTGTCAATGACGTCAAAGCCAACTGGCCTTTTTTCCAGGGCTTTGATCATGCCCTGCAAGAGTTTTTCTCTTTGAAATACCTCCCGGGACCCTTCCTTCTTTATTACCATCAACGGACGCTCTTCCCAACGCTCATAGGTTGTAAAACGGCGCCGGCAACTTATGCATTCCCTTCGGCGGCGAATTACCATTCCGTCGTCAGCATTGCGGGAATCAAGTACCCGGCTTTCCAGTTCCGAACAGAACGGACACTTCATATCTTCCCCCCCAATATATAGTATATCGTATTACTGCCACATACTACATATGCTTATATTAGAACAAATGATCACCCATTGGTCAATAGCAAATGCGAGCTTTTTAGTATGAAATATTATTATGTTGAGAAGAAAAAATTTTCCTGCTGATTTGCCAAATTACCCATGGCTGCAGGGTTCTGTTTCTCGCTGAATGCGGCCGCGGCCTTTCCTCAGCCTCGGTCTTATCCTTTGATCCCATGGTCATGCCATCGCTATCAATCATTAACCAGCATCCCTTCGGTGGCTCGCTGCTCTCTACATAGCCGAATGGTTTTCTTTCCATCGCCCGGATAAATCCGGCAGGTCTATCCAGGCAACCAAAAAGGCCTTCCATCAAATGAAAGGCCTTTCAGCGCCATCTTCTATGTTGGGGACCCTATTTGCCTCTTCTCAGGAAAGTGGGTATCTCCAGATCCGACGATCCAAACGTTTTCATCTTGAGTTCCGGAATCTCCTGGGAGGGTGCATCCTTTTTCTTAACGTTGTCAAAACCAGTCGCGATGACGGTAACCCTTACTTCGTCCTCCAGCTCATCGTTGATCATGACCCCAAATATTATGTTGGCCTCCGGATCCGCTGCCTGAGAAATAATTTCCGCGGCTTCGTTAATCTCAAAAAGGGTCAGCTTGGAGTCTCCAGTAATATTAAACAATACCCCCCGAGCCCCTTCAATGGAGGTTTCCAACAGAGGACTGGATACGGCATTGTTGGCTGCGGCTACGGCCCGGTTCTCTCCCTTGCCTATGCCGATTCCCATCAGGGCTGTGCCTGTTTCATGCATAATCGTCCTGACATCGGCAAAATCACAATTGATCAGGGCCGGAACTGCAATCAAATCTGATATCCCCTGTACTCCCTGGCGCAGAACGTCATCTGCCAACCGGAAAGCATCATTTATGGAGGTGTGTTTGTCAACCACTTGCAGCAGCCTATCATTGGGGATGGTGATCAGACTGTCGACGCGATCCATGAGTTCCTTGACCCCCTCGTCGGCCTGACTGCGTCTCTTCTTGCCTTCGAACATAAACGGCCTGGTAACCACGCCAACTGTTAAGGCTCCCAGTTCCTTGGCAACTTCAGCAATGATCGGGGCTGCTCCGGTTCCGGTGCCGCCGCCCATGCCCGCGGTTATAAACACCATGTCCGCACCCTGAAGCGCTTTTTTTATTTCATCCCGGGTCTCTTCCGCGGCTTTCTTTCCAACATCAGGATTAGCGCCAGCACCCAGGCCTTTAGTCAGTTTTTCACCGATCTGGATCTTTTTTTCCGCCAGCGACAGCTGCAGAGCTTGAATATCGGTATTTACCACCGTAAAGGTCACGCCCCTGAGCTCTGCCTCAATCATACGGTTAATGGCGTTGTTGCCACCCCCGCCTACTCCGATTACCTTTATCTCTGCGAACTGCTGCCCATCAACATCAAATTCCAGCACTATTTAGCCCTCCTTATTTGAACATTTCTTTTGGTCAACGATTGAAACGGGTTAACAAACCACTAACCATTCTTTGTTTATCGGTCTCCACCGAACCGCCAGACGGGCGTGCTGCATAGATGATGTTGCCCAAAACTGCCGAATACTCGAGACCATGTTGCCTATTAGCTTCCAAACCAAGATTTTCCGGATACCTTATACGACCCGGTATCTTAAGTATTCTTCCCCCACCATTGTAATTCCTTTTTGATGAAAGAGTTCCTCCGGTTAATACCTCCCCTACGGTCAACGTCCCTTTGATCTGGTTTCGTTATTTCGAGTGATCAACCCCGCGCACCAGGCAATCAATATGGTTTTCTGAACATATAGCGCCTTATGATGGCCAGGTTCTGGAACAATCTTACTCCAAAGGCTACCACCGCCGCCAAATATAGTTCAACCCCCAGCAAATCACCCAAATATGCCAAGCCGGCTGCTAGAAGAGCATTGGTGACAAAACCGCTCAGGAATATGGTGGAATCAAAAATATTTTCCATGTAGGCTCTTATGCCGCCAAAAACAGAATCCAAGACTGCCAAAATGGCGATCGCCATGTATTTTGATAATACGATGGGCAGAAACAATGGCAGTTGAAATCCGATCACCAAACCCAGGATTAGGCTGAACAGTACCACAAGCCACATTTAACGATCGCCTCTCTAGCATTATAATTACTTTTGGCAGGATCCGGAATAGACAATCGGCTGCCGTCTGGAACCACAGTTGCGAAATGATAAGGCAAAGTCCAGAAGCCCCAGTCCTCATATCAGGACGCTTACCTTGCTGTCGCCTTAACTTTCGACCGGTTCTGCATGCACATACTTCACCGATCCTTTATAGGCGGGCACCTCCACCAACTCCGCTTTTTGGACCACAACCTGTATCCCCCATAGCTGCAGGGTTTCCACCCATCCTCCCTTGATCATCAGCGATGTCTGCAAAATATCCGGATCCCCTATGGCATTTATGATAAATGGAGGCGCGATCTTGTTGACATTAACCAGAATCGTGGTTCCGGCGCATCGAATCTCGGATGTGCTGATTAGCCTCTGTCCGTTGATGCTGATGGCCTCCGCCCCTGATGCCCGAAGTTCATTGACAATTTTTAGAAGGTCTTCATCATGGATAAGATATAGATTGGGGTCTTCCCCCGGCTGAACCCCCCGGTCGCTGTCGTTGAGAGTGACAATGACTCCCTTTCCTCTGAGTGGTACGAGACCCGCGGCTGCATTTGCGCTCTTAATTTCTTCACTCAGGGCCTTCACGGCATCATCCTGCTGAGCCGACGCGGTGTCGCTCAATTTACCCCGCAGAGAAATGACTTCTTCAGCCAGAGCGTCCCTCTCCAGGCGCATAGCTTCAAGCTGAACAGTGATCTCCGCCCAGCGATCACCCGAAAAATTCAGATTGCGAGGGCTGCTCTCGTTGGTCCGATATTGTACTGCCACCATGATGCCAAGAATCATACACACTGCTGCGATGGACATTTGCGCTCGCGTTAACCTCATGGAATTCACCTCTCTTGGATTCGCAAATCACAGGTTTCGTTTACCGGGTGTGAGAACAACCATGATGGGGCTGCCGCCCCCAGGACTTCGGGGGAAGTACTGCTGCTTAGCCCTTAATCAAAACCCGTCCTCAGCTTTTCTCCTGGATCACCGGTCGGTCCTCATACCTTAAATCAATATATTCCAGGCTTTTATCTGCCGCTTCATCACCGGACATGGCGGTTATCCTTTCCCAGAGGACGATCTTTTCTTCAATTCTATCCATTCCTCCAAGTTTGACCTCAGTTCCATCAATAGTATACAAAAAAACCTGTCCCTCGCTGGTATAACGATATTCTGATACTTGCGCGGCCAGCTTCTCCGGCAGGGCTTGGATGATGCTCTTCATCAGCTTGATACCGCCAGTATCAAGCTTCTGCCCCTCATTGATCCTGGCCGGCATGCCGGTCATGGATAGCACCGGCAGTTTGGAATCAGGCATTTTTTTGGTTTTTTCCAGGCATGTCCCTTCATCATCTATTACCAAAACCTCATTATGGTGAATCAGTAACGCCCAGGGAGCCCTTTCTTCCACTTCAATTACCACTTTGTCAGGCAAGCGCCGACTGATAACGGCGCTTTTGATGCGCGGAATGACCTCAATGGCCTTCTCACTCCGGCTGGCCCGATGATCAAACAGGTTGTCGCCCAGATTTATACCTGCCAGGTTGATTATCTCATAGGAAGGCACCATTTTATTGCCTTCAACTGCAATTTTTTTGATCAGAAAAACAGAGCTGTGCAAGAAGAAATAAAACCCGGTCACGATAATCAAACCGACGATTATGACCGGAACAACTTTTCCTGCTTTTTTTTTCTTCTTTGTCATCAGTCTGTCTCACTCCTGTATCAAGTGCATTATACCAAATATCCTGTAGAGGTAGAAGCAACATATGTCTGTTCAAAAGATTTCTCAGAGATTGTTTGCGGAGTGAGTCCATGGCAGAAATCTTCGTTGGATCGACCGAACTTTCCATGCGGTCAATTTTGGCCAGCATGATTTGGTTCATGAAAATCGACAATCGGCAATCCATCTGATATTCTCACTGTGTCCAGGCATATTCAGTCATAAGCCCCGCCGGTCTCTTTTCAAACCATACCCACTTGGGAGATACTTCGGCCACTCACAACCTGAGATTCCGCCTGCCAGGTCATCAGTCGCCCTGGAATGGTGGTATGCCGCATCATCCCAGTCCCCCTGGTGCCCTAAGCTGACTGGCGGGCGGCCTTAAGTGCCTCCCTGGTCTGAATCCCCGTTTTCCAGATGTCACCCGCACCCATAAAAATGATGACATCGCCAGGCTCAGCCTCAGCAGTCAGCAATCTGGTTATCCCCGGGGAATCCTTGATGTATATGGCGGCACACCCATTTCCGATGGCGCTTTGACATATTATTTCCGCATTTACACCAGGTATCGGATCCTCGCCAGCGCTGTATATGCTGGTAACTATCAGCAGGTCTGCTCCATGAAAAGCTCCTCCGAATTGTTCAGCCAACATCTCTGTCCGTGTATACCGATGAGGTTGAAATACCACTGTCAGCCTATCCTGATGAAACTGGCGAACTGCTCTGATGGTGGCGGCCACTTCGGTTGGATGATGAGCATAATCATCAAAGATCAAGATATCGTTGACCTTACCCAACAACTCCAAACGGCGCTTGGCACCTTTGAAGTGCTTTAGGGAACTGGCCATGGCATTAAAATCGATTCCAACCTCGTTCCCGACAGCAAGCACTGCCAGAGCATTGAGGACATTATGGAATCCAGGAATGGAAAGCACCACGGTTCCCAGTTCCTTATCATGATGAAATACCCTGAAAGACGATCCCAAGCCTTTAATCTCCCAGTCTTCGAAATGGTAGTCAGCTTCGGCGGACGAACCGTAATATATAAGATAGCTGAATTCAGACTTCAGGCTCATGAGCAGGGGGTCGTCTCCGCATACCATCGCAAACCCTCCTGGCTTGATCTGCGCAATAAACTGCCGGAAAGCCCGATTTAACTTTTCCCGGGATTGGTAGAAATCCAGATGATCATCTTCGACATTGGTAACCACCGCAATGTGCGGTGTGAGCTGCAGGAATGAAGCATCACTCTCGTCCGCTTCCGCGATAAAGAATTCCCCGCCGCCCAGCCGCGCGCCCTGACTGGTCTCTTGCAGCTGCCCCCCAATCACGTAGCTGGGATCAAGGCCGCACTCCTCGAACATCATGGCCATCATCGACGTCGTGGTCGTCTTACCATGAGCGCCGGCCACAGCGATCCCCCGGTGTGGATTGAAAAGCCGGGCCAACATCTCTCCCCGCCTTATAACTGGGATAGCTAATTCACGAGCCCGAATGACTTCCGGGTTGGACTCCGGAATCGCCGTCGATATAACTACAAGGTCCGTACTTTGATCGATATTGGCTGCGGCATGCCCTTCAAATACAGTTATTCCATGCTCCACAAGAAGATCAGTCACCTCACTGATGGCGAGATCCGATCCCGTCACTTCATTGCCCATATCCATAAGCATTTGGGCGATTCCGCTCATCCCGGAGCCTCCAATTCCCACCAGATGGATTTTATGTTTGGTGTCTGCTGCCAAAACCATTTCATCTCCTATGTAAAAGATTCCTGTAACCCAAAGCCACACAGGGACTATGCAGCCGGTCCATAGAGGCGGCTATCGTATTCATAGACCATAAAACGCTATCTTAGTGCTAACCAGGATATCCGCCCACTGAAATTATCCATGGATTAGCCGTAAATCCACACATAATGATTAATAACCTGATTCGTCCCCGATATTTGATTGGATCTGCTCATAATACCTTTTGGAGCAGAAATATGCCGAAGCGTCGTTTCAACATATTGCACCGCGCCTTTGAAATCGCCCAAAACCAATCCACTACCAAGGGGCGCTGCTCCATCAGGCAGGTATTAGTATCACGGGCTCCTCCCCGGATACGAGGTGCAGATAGCTCCATTTGAGTATAGCTGCAGTCTGTTGGTCGTCTCATTTTAATAACGACACCCCCTTTTCGATATTCAAGACGGCACCCTTAATGGTCAGCGTTTTGAATGGGCCAGGCTGCCAAACATTTAATTGCTACCAGAATCCCCGTCCCGGAGTGTTTTTTCTACTATATCAAGGATGCTTCCCAACGCATCGGGATGCCCTTCCTCTTTCATCAATTGAGCCATCCGCAAAAGACGGAACTTGTTACCCCGCAATCCCTTTATGCTTTCCAGCAAAATCCTTTCGTCAAGGAACTCATCGATGATCATCAAAGCGGCCCCTTTTTCTTCCAGGTAGCGGGCATTCTTTTCCTGATGTCCCTCAGCTGCATAGGGGTAGGGAACCAGAATTGCCGGAATCCCCAGCAAAGCCAGTTCTGAAAGAGTAGTCGCCCCTGCTCTGCATACAACCAGATCCGCCATCGCCATACCAAGCTCCATCTGAAACAAAAAGGGAAACATTTTGATGTTCTCGGGCAGCCCATCCTCTTGCAGTGAGTGCAGGATTTTGTCATAGTGCTGATCACCGGTCACCCAAATTACCTGCAGATCCATCCGTCTGAGTTCGGGGATCATTCCCAGCATCGCTTCATTTATCCGTGCCGCTCCTCGGCTTCCGCCCACTACCAGCAAGGTAAATCTGTCTTCACGAAGAGCAAAAAAGCTGGCCGCATCATGACGATTGGCGAGAGTGAGCTCTGTTCTAACCGGCAAGCCAGTGAGAACAGTGGTTCCCGCAGGGAAAAACGCCTGGGCTCCCGGAAAAGTCAGCATAACCCGGTCCGCCCTTTTAGCCAGAGCGCGGTTTGCCAGTCCGGGATAGGCATTCTGTTCGTGAATGATCGTTTTAACGTTCATAATACTCGCCGCCATAACCACCGGATATGATACGTATCCCCCGGTTCCGATCACCAGATCAGGCTGGAATTCCTTGACAATGCTGCGAGCCTGCCAAAAACCCATGGGTACCTGCAACGCTGATCCGGCGGCTTTGAGAAGCGACGTTCTATCCAGTCCCTGGGCAGAGATGGTTCTCAATTCAAAACCTGCCTCAGGAATGATAGTAATTTCCAATCCCTCCTTGGTACCCACGAAAATAATCTCCGAACCTGGCCATCTGGACTGGATCCCCTTTGCTATGGCCAGAGCCGGATAGATGTGTCCACCAGTACCTCCGCCCGCCATTATAACTTTCACAATACCGCTCCCTTAATCATCTGTGCTGCACATAACGAGACAGGTTCAGCAATATGCCTACCGCTGCCATTATGAATAGCAACGATGAACCCCCATAACTAATAAAGGGCAATGGAATGCCCGTAACCGGAAGGAGGCCGCCAACTACGCCCATGTTTATTATAGCCTGCGAAATAATCATAGTGGTCAACCCGGCCGCCAGCAGACTGGAGAAATTGTCCGGAACCTTCAAAGCGATTCTGAATCCCCGCCATGCGAATACTGCGAAAAGCAGCAGGACCAGCATTATCCCAATATACCCTAATTCTTCCCCTAAAATCGCAAATATGAAATCAGTGTGCTGCTCCGGAAGATAGAAGAATTTCTGACGTCCCTGACCAAGTCCCATCCCAAATAATCCTCCCGATCCCAGGGCATAGAGGGACTGAATAGTCTGAAATCCAGCCCCGCTCGCATATTTCCAGGGGTCCAGGAAGGCGGTGAAGCGAATCAGTCTGTAGGGTTCAAGGACGATTGCGCTAACTATCAAAGCTGCTCCCACAAGGGCCAGCAGGACCAAATGGGACATTCGCGCCCCGGCCATAGCCAGCATCAGTACGGCTGTCAAGGCGATAGCAAAAGTGGTCCCCAGGTCAGGCTGCATCATGACTAATCCGCAAATCACACCGATAAGCACCAAGTATGGCAATAATCCCCCCAGGAATTTCTTGATTGAATCCAAATTATTGCTCAAACTGGAGGCCAGAAAAATGACTGTGCATAGTTTTGACATTTCGGAGGGGCTGAAACTGGCAAACCCCAGGTTGATCTGTCTTACCGATCCGCTCACCTCTCTACCCACCCCGGGTATCATAAGTACAATCAGGCTCAGAATCGAAAAAATCATTGCTGCGACTCCCAACTTGCGCAGCCATAAATAGGGTATTTTGAACGCCACCAACAGGCCCACAAAGGCTAGCAACACCCATAGCATCTGTTTTTTAACGAAAAACAGTGGGTCGCCAAATTCGCTGTTGGATGTGTAGGCGCTGGCACTGAAAATCATCAGGAGGCCGATGCTTATCAGCAATACCACCGTCAGAAACATAACCACGTCCGGCGGCCCCTTCTTTACGGGCATTGGCTAAACCCCTTCCTGCAGCGAAGCAACTACCGCACAGAATTCGTCTCCCCGGGCTTCGTAGTCCCGGAACATATCATAACTGGCACAAGCCGGCGACAGTAAAACCACCTCTCCTGACTCAGCAATGGTACGGGCCGTATCCACAGCCTCTTCCATAGATTGGACATCAAAGATCTGATCATATCCAAGAACTTCCACTGCCGCTCTGATCAAGCTCCTGGCCTCGCCCATCAGGACCAGACCCTTAACTTTTTGCTTAACCAACCGGGCCAGATCACTGTAATCGCTGCCCTTGTCCCGGCCTCCGGCTATGAGTACGACTGGATCGGCAAATGATTCCAGGGCCTTGATGGTGGAGTCGGTATTGGTGCCCTTGGAGTCATTCACATACAAGACCCCATTTACATTCCGTACTTCCTCCAAACGATGCCGTACACTCTCAAAACAGGCCAGGGATTCCCTGATAGCAGAAAGACTCACCCCCGCCGCCCTGGTCATACCCACCGCGCAGAGGACATTCTGCAAATTATGCCTGCCCCTCAGCCGGACCTCATCCACCCGGCAGACCGTCTCAGGATCTTCTTGCTCTAATCTCATTTTGATGCAGCCATCCTCGACCCAAATGCCCTGGTCAAGTTGAGCCTCCAGCGAAAAATATCGGACCTTGCAGGGAGGGGCAAAGCTCCTTATCAGCGGATCGTCCCCATTCAATATCGTATATTCCGATGCAGTCTGATTCATAAATATCCGGCCTTTGATACGAGCATACTCAGCCATGGTTTTGTGCCGGTCCAGATGATCAGGAGTAATATTAAGGATTCCGCTCACCAGAGGGTGAAAGTCCTTAATCGTCTCCAGTTGAAAGCTGGAACATTCCAGACTGACCATGCCCTCCTGATAGTCCTGGATAATCGAAGTCAGCGGAACACCTATATTGCCTGCGGCTACGGAAACCATGCCGCCCCGTTTCAGGATATCCGCCACCAGGGAGGTGGTCGTGGTTTTGCCGTTAGTTCCGGTGATGGCTAATATCTGGAGACGAAGATCCTTTAAGCGGAAAGCCAGTTCAATTTCCCCCAGGATTTCTGTTCCTGACCCGATCAGTTCCCTTATCAGGTGATTATCCAGTGGAATACCCGGACTGACCACAGCAAAATCGAACTGTCCCGGGCTTGGATGGATATCTTTACCCATGAGATTAACGGTTCCCCACGGAATCATATCCGGAGAGAGTCCGGATTCCTCCATGCTCTTGCGGTCATATACGGTCAGGCAGGCGCCCATCGAAGCCAGCAACTGCGCCGCCCCCAAACCGCTGCGAGCCATGCCCATTATTAACACTCTGCGGTTTGCAAAATCCAAACAATTCACCCCTGCCCTAATCTAGTAACCCATACCAATAAAACTGACGAGACCCATGACTACAAACAGCAGACAGATGATCCAGAAGCAGCGCACCACTTTTTCCTCTTTCCAGCCGCTAAG
>CAZDND010000028.1:0-16462 GCA_964506825.1 uncultured Syntrophothermus sp. | reverse complement strand
CGGTCATCCACCCAGCCAGCCAGCAACCACAAGGGTATACCCGACCAAACGTTGCCGTCTATATCGGTCCATTCCACCAGGTGTCCGGATTGGGGACATGCCAGGCCCGCCTCGAATTCCGCCTGGGATATCACATCACTGATCTTGCCCGTCAGGGCCAGGTTCCAGCTGCCTTCCGCCGGCGGCGGTGTCTGCAACTCGGGTATCTCGATCCGGACTATATTGCCTACTGCCGAGCCCCCCAAGGACCCGTCAATTTTGGCCACTCCCGCACCCACCAACCGTAAGGGAGCTGATGAGTCGGTCAACGGAGCTCCGTTCATTAAATTGGCTATTATGAAGTCATCACTGTTGGCAACCGCCGTACCGGCCAAGCTCTTGCTAAATCCGTCGCCTGCAGTCACTAACACCGAGTAACCGGCTGCCAGCGTCCCGTCGTAAGTGAAGTGGGCACCAGTCTCAATATCGTCCACCGCACCCAGAAGGACCCAGAGGGGAACCCCCGACCAAACATTGCCCAAATTGTCGGTCCATTCACTATAGTGTCCCGAACCGGCACAAGCCAACCCTTCTTCGAAATACTCCTGGGTGATGGTGTCCTTAACCTCACCGGCCATCTCCAGAGTCCATCCTGCAGGTGGTTCCGGCAAGTTGGTCAGTTTGATCTCAGCAATGTTGCCGACTTGCTGACCACCGAAAACCGCTGATCCTTTGAGGTGCAGCGGCCAGGAATTTTTGTCTGTTGGTGTTTTCAGCGGCAGCGGTTCACCGTTCAGGGTGTTGGCCACCAAATAGCCTTCATTCCTTGCTATAGCCGAACTGTCAAAGGTGGCTTTCCACCCGTCGCCTGCAATCACTTCGATTTGGTAATCTTCAGTCGCCAGGGTGTCGTTGAAATTGAAGTGCAGCGGCCCGGAGTCGGGGTCATCGTCGACCATCCCCACCAACAGCCACAGGGGAACTCCTCCCCAGACTTCATCATCGCCGGTGTCGGCAGTATCCTTGTCATCGGTCCAGAAGACCTGGTGACCCGAGGTGCTGCAGGCCAGGCCATCCTCAAAATAAGCCTTACTTACAGTATCGCTCCTGGCTCCCGTCAGCTGCAGGTTCCAGTCAGAAGGTGCGACCCCGGTAGACGCCACCGTCTTCACCGCGGCCGTGGCTGCTGCGCTGACCGCAGCCAGGTCTGACGGATTCAGCACATCAGCGGCGTAATAAAATTCCGTCCGGTCCCCGTCGTTGAGAGAGATAAGGTTCAGGGCTCCCGCCGTATTGTTGTAGCCATCCTGGTAAACCCCGTTCACATAGGCGTACCAGTAGCCCGGAGCCTTGCGCAGGTAGGAGCCCACATCGTCCAGCAGCAGGGCCCCTGAGGTGAGATAGTTCTTGTCGGTCACTTCATAGGTGAAATCGGCAGCCGCAGCTGCGGCGTGCAGCGCCCCCAGGGGAGTGGTTTCGCTCACCTCGTAGCTTACGGAAGAGTTGTGCGCCGTCACTGAGAAGGTTGCTTCCGGAGTCAGGCTTACGGTCCCGTCGTAGAGCACATCGGCAGCAACCGGTACCGGCTCCTGGCTGTATATCTTCAATTCAGATACCTTCTGCACGGAGAGCCCGGTAGTCGTTGGGTACTTCGGGGGCGGTGTGTCAGGAGGATCCGAAGGATCTGGTTGCCCATAATAATAGTACCAGTATTCCGGATCTGCGGCTTCGTGCCAGTCCCAGTTGCCGAATACATTATATCCCCAAGGATTGACAGTGTCGTCAGCGAACCAGACCAGCCGCATGCCTTCAGTGTAACCCGAATCGGTGTAATTGCCGTCCTTGTACCAGCAAATCCCCATGGGCCCTTCCCGGTCCGAGTACTGGTAGACATTCCGGTAAGCGAAAGTCTTGTTTAAACCATCACTGGCGATGACCTTCAGGGTGTCGCCGTCCGCCATTCCCCCCACCAGATCGCAGAGGTCCCTGACGTTGGTGCCTTTGACAGCCCCCATGTCCTTACCGGGTATGTTCGTGTCATCTTCAGCTGCATTCCAGCGCAGTGATTCCTCGACCGTCGGGTCCGCGTCGTCCTTAAACACAGGCCCCTGGGCATAATAATGGGTGGCGCCGTCGCCCAGAATCGGCATCGGGGTGCCGTCCTCCAGCTCGCCGGCGGCCAATTCCTGGTAGGTTACTGTTTTCTGATCCAGGACGGTAGTACCATCGACAGCCAGCTTGGTAATAGTCAGGCTGGTCGTCAAGGCACTGGCTGCCTGTGGAAACGATAATGCCACCAAGAGTCCCAGCATCACGATCCAGACAGCCGATCTGGTACTGATTGATCTTCTCATAATCCCTCGTCTCCTTTCTATATCGGAATTTCTAACCCCTTACCCATAGATGTATCCGTTTTCATATCCCTCCTTTTTCTTGCCGCCGTTATCATCGCTCCCAATTGGCGTGCATATCCTTGCATAACTATCCTCATCAACTACCTCCGGCTTCCATGGCCTTGACCACCACCGTCACCGCTTCGGCTCTGGTCGCATGGTTATGGGGACGGAAGGTGTTATCAGGATAGCCGTTCATGATTCCGCTGGCGGCTGACTGTACCACCGCACTGAGGGCCCACGGGGATATCCGGGCCTGGTCGGCGAATGCATTTACGGCACCGGATGGGGCGGCCTTGATTGCCTTGGCAATCATGACTGCCATCTGTTCGCGGGTGACCAGGTCATCCGGCCCGAAACGGTTGGTGTCATAACCGCTTACGATCCCCAGGGCAGTAGCCGTAGCGATACTGTCCTTGGCCCAGTGATATTGGGTATCCCCAAAAATCTGTCCTGACTGGGGGACGATCCCCATAGCATTGACCAGCATAACCACAAATTCAGCTCTGGTGACTTGTGATTCCGGCCGGAAAGTGCGGTCAGGGTAGCCACTGACAACGCCAGCTGCCAGGAGATGTTCAATATTCAGCCTGGCCCAATGCCCCTCCAGGTCCTTCACAATCGGTTGCCCGGTTGCGACAACCGATATGTAACCAGCCCTTTCCTTCTGGTCCGAGCCGTCATCGTTGGTCACGGTAAGGGTCACCCGGTAGAGCCCCGGCGAACCGTATTCGAAGATGGGGTTTTCTTCAGTAGAGTCGGTCTGTCCGTCACCATCAAAATCCCAGGAGAATTTGAGAGTTCCTTCTCCAGATGAATTATTGGTAAATACCACCCGCAGGGGAACAGTACCAGTCAGCGGGGCAGCGGTAAAGTCAGCCACTGGCCGGGCAGACTGCTCCACCCGGGCAACCACCCTGAGAGCCGCCGAAGCTATGTCCTTTATCTCCTCCAGGTCATCGGAGTCGGCGTCACCTGGCACATAATAGAATTCCACCTCATCACCGTCGGACAGTTCCAATCGGTTGAGAGCATCGTTTTTCTGGTTTAATCCATCCCTGAAAATATCATTGACATACACCATCCAGTATCCGGGATGGGCCATATAGTAGCTGTCAATACTATCCAACCGCAGGCTGCCCGAACGTGAGTAGTCCTCATCCGTGATCTCATAAGAGAAATCACTCACTTCGGAGGCGGCCTGCAAAGCCCCCAGAGCGGTGGCTTGGTCGATCATGTATTGTGACCCTGAGTTACTGGCAGAGACGGCATAAGTCTCCCCCCGGGTAAGGTACACCGGGCCAGAATAGATAATTTTCGAATCAGAAGCCCCTGTAACCGTAATGTAATACAGCTGGACCTCCTCATCGGTTCCCAAATCATTGCTAACCCTCAGTGAAACTGAATATCTGCCCTCCTCGTTGTACCGGAATGAAGGCCCCGGATCAGTGGAATCTATTGTTCCATCACCATCCAGATCCCAGGCATATTCAGTCGGATTCCCCAACGACCGGTCGGTGAAACGAACCGTTAAGGGTGCAGTTCCCGATGTGCGGCTGGCTGTAAAAGCGGCTTCCGGCTCACGGGGAGGGTCTTCGTTGCTGAATATGGTCAATTCCGCAATATTTTGGATCGATAATCCCGTGGTGGTAGGGTACATCTCCCCGCCGCTGCGATAGAAATACCAGTATTCAGGATCTGCCGCCTCATGCCAATCCCAGTTGCCAAAGACATTAAGGCCCCAGGGATTGGTAGAATCGTCAGCAAACCAGACCAGACGCATTCCGTCTTCATAGCCCCCATCCGGGTATTCACCGTCCTTTTGCCAGCAAATCACCATTGGTCCTTCCTGGTCGGAGTATTCATATACATTCCGGTAAGCAAAATCCTTTCTCAAGCCATCCTCGGCCCTGATCTCCAGCAAGTCGCCGTCCTGCATACCCCCAACCAGTTCGCACAGATCTCGCACGTTGGTCCCCATGACGGCGCCCATATCCTTGTCCTCGACATTGGTGTCCTCCTCTGGGTTCCAACGCAGGTCATCTTCCAGGGCCTCCTCCTCAGCGTCCACGAACACCGGCCCCTGGTGATAATAATGGGTGTTTCCGTCACCCATCACCGGAATATTGTCCTCATCCGCCAGCCATTGATAATCCACAGTCTCCTCGGCAATAACCGTTTCCCCGTCCGACGCCAGTTTGGTAATGGTAAGGCTGGTGGTAGCCCCGGCGGCCGTATCCGGATATATGAAGAACGGAACCCCCACCAGCGCGGCCAGCACAAGGCCTGCTAAAGATATCCTGAGAAGTCTGTTCATTGCCTCATCCCCTCCTTATTTTCGTTCCACTATGCAGATCCTTACCCATATTTACCTTTCGGTGCACTAACCTGGTCAAACACCCCCATTAAAAAACCAAAAGCTGGAATAGAGCACTATCCCAGCCAGCAGAAAGATATAAACTTCCCTTATATCCGTTCCTTTCCAAAGCGGGAGGTCTGCCCGTTTCCCGGCAAGCCCAACGGTCTTCTTCCATACCCTCACGGCTTCAGGAAGGAAGACTCGGAACTCAATCATTTTTATTCAATTCAGGACCAGTATGCGGTGTAAAATACCAAGGCGGACCGCGAAAAGCAGCCCGCCCCTAAAAGCAGATTCAAGCACTCCTTTCCACAATGGGAGGATGGTCCGTTTCCAGACCAACCCACCGGTCTGTCTCCATACCTTGCGGCTACAGGAGCAAAGACTCGGAGATACCGATAGTGAATACCGGCTTATCTAATTTTGACATATTTCCTCTTGTTTGATTCTACATGTACTTCCTCAGCTCCTGCTGCGACTACCAAATAAAATCCATCGGCAGATTGTTTCCTTAGGAATACCTTTACTTACCCGGAACAGGGCGCGACTATTGGCTTAAGGTCATCGCCCGTTATTTCCTCAGGTTGTGTAGTAGTCACTACGCATCCGCCGGGCGCCCTACCGATTTAAATCGGTTATTCCCAAGCTCAGTCTATTCTTTAATGCCCGCCAGATATTTCGCCAGGTTCTTCTTGGACTCGAGATCGTAGGCGCTCATCAGGGCGATATCCTCCATAATGGGAGAACCTCCCCCGTGCAAGCCAGCCACATGAGCCACACTGGCCGTATGCGAAACCAGCAGGTCCTCGGCCAGATGCCAGGCCCGATAGTGGTCTTCTGCCGAGACCCCATCCCTGCGGGTGACATATTTCCGCACAAAATCGCCTACCACCGGACTGTTGTAGTCCCGGGAGTGAGGCAGGGTAGCCGCCAATCCACCGGCCATCTCGCTCAGCAACCCGTACTCATGGTAGATATTGTGTCCGGCATGACGCCGCCCCACATTTGCATAGACGATATCCGGCACATAGGTACCCGAAGCCGCTTGGCGGGAATTATATCCGGCGGCTATACCGCAGGCATAGACGACTTCCGCCATACTCACCATTTCCGCCAACCGCTCCCGGATATGGGGAGCCTTGGCGATACCCAGGTAGTCGGTTACCAATGCCGAGGTGCCCATCATGACATCGCACATTCCCGGTTTGCATCCGGAATAACTGTGGCGGTGAAACAGGGCAAACAACAGGGCCAGCTGACCGCCGAACTCAGTCTCGCCATTGATGAAAACACGCTCATTGGGTACGAAGACATCATCCAGAACCACCATGCATTCCACATCACCGATCTCGGACAAGGGGGATTCCAGCCCCGGAGAACGGGTGCCGAATTCCGAATACTTGCTGATCAGGTAGACCCCCTCGGCGTCAGCGGGAATGGCAAAAGCGATAGCATAATCCTTTTCCGTGTCCCGCAGGGCACGAGTGGGGATAATGATGATGTCATCCACCATGGCGGAAGTGTTGTGCAGCTTGGCGCCCCTAACCACCACCCCGTCTGGCCGCCTTTCAACCACATGCACATACTGGTCAGGGTCCGACTGCTCACCAGGGCGTTTGCTGCGGTCGCCCTTAGCGTCAGTCTGACCACATGAAGCCACTATGTCGTTTTCCTGAAAATACTCCAGATATTTGAGCCACCTTTGATGGTAGTCCGTGCCATACTTGAGATCGCAGTCCTTGGTGACCACTGACAAGGCATTCATGGAGTCGGTACCCATACATCTCTGGATACATCCGCCAGTGAGATTACATAGTTTCCTGGTAATCAACTGCTTGTTCATCAGATCCTCAGCGCTTTGATTGATGTGAGTCCAACGGTTGATTGGCTTGCCGCTGATATGGGAGTTGACAACCACCAGATCCTTATACTCCGGATCCAGGGCTTTGTCGAAGGTTATACCGAAAGTGCGCGTGCCCTTTATCACCCGGGGATCATCTCGCCCAATCAGTTCACCGTTGATGTAAATGTTCTTCCTCATGGTAGAGATACGTTCGATATACTGTTCCCAAGTTACCAATACTATCCCTCCTATTACTGTTGCTGATGCATTTGCTTTGCTAATTAATGATAACATCCCCGTTGGATTTCATAAACTGCCGTTGAGCCGCAGCGCAAACCATCTTCCTCTCAGTGTAATATTTCGCTGGTCATGTCCGCTTCCTTACCGCTGCTATGGCTGGCTCAGGAAACACCGGCTTCCTCTTGGTCAGAAATGCGCTGATGCCGTGGGCGCACTCCCCGGTCATAATCAGGTCAACCGCCTCCTGTGATTCCATCAGCAACGCATTCAGGTAGGAAAGGTCAGGGGTTTTCCTGATCACCTTCAGCGCGTGGCGTACCGCTTCCGGACCATTTTCTGCGATGCCCTGGGCCAGCTCTATGGCCTCATCCAAGGCTTTACCCGGTTCGCTGATACGGTTCACCACCCCCAGGGTAAGAGCCTCCTCAGACCCGATTTTCCTGGCCGTCAAGATCAGATCCGCAGCTTTGGAGGGACCGACGAGGCGCGTCAGACCCACCACACCTCCGTGATCTGGCATTAGACCCAGTTTAACTTCTGAAAAACTGATCACGGCATCCGGATCCATCACTCGCAGATCACACCGGGAGGCGATCTCCGCTCCCCCTCCATAAGCAAGTCCGTTCATGGCCGCGATAACAGGAACCGGCAGGCACACTAGTGAATCGGTTACGGTTCTTATCCGGCCGATCAGTGACTCAACCAGCGATTGCTGACGTGTTTCCAGAGCTTTCATGAGGATTGTGACCTGGGGATTTTTCGGATTGACATCAAAACCGGCGCAAAAAGACTTTTCCCCTGCTCCTACTACAACCACCGCCCGGGGCAGGTTCTGCTGCAGGTCCGTTATCACCTGCTCCAGACAGTTCCACATGTGCTCATCCATTGAGTTCTGCCGATCTGGCCGGTCCAGGGTTACAACGGCAATTTTTCCGATACGCTCCAACCGAACTCCGTAATCTTCCATAGCCACAACCATTCCTTTCGCAAAGCTAATGGTGCATAGAAATCGAGACATTGGCAAGGCGCTTTCTTTCTCCTATGGTACTATTTCAACCCAAAAAAACAAAACCCGCCGAAAGGGCGGGTCGCATATTTTTTCTGGAGCCGATGGGCGGATTCGAACCGCCGACCTGCTGATTACGAATCAGCTGCTCTGCCTCTGAGCCACATCGGCATTTTTATACCTCATCTATATTAGCAAGTCGGCCGGCAAATTTCAATGTCGGCCGCTGGTCGACAATCACCCTATTGCTTGCTGCTGATTTCCTGCAGGAACTCTTTGGCCTCGGCCAGCGCCATGGTAACCGCTGCTTGGGCTGGCCCCCCCATCAGGGACCGCCTTTCCACGCAGGCCCGCAGATCTATTTCCGGGAAGACATCCTCATCAATGATGACCGAGAATTCCTGGTACTCGTTGATGGTGATATCCTCCAGGGCCTTGCCGTTCTCAATGGCCCAGGCCACGATTTTACCGACCACCCCGTGGGAATCCCGGAAGGATAGTCCTTTCTTGACCAGATAGTCGGCCAGATCGGTGGCATTGGTGAAGCCCCGGGCAGCCGCCTGGTACATCCGTTCAACATTGAACCGGGTGGATCTTAGCATGGGGCTGTATATTGCCAGGCATTGTTTCAGGGTGTCCACCGTATCGAACAGCGGCTCCTTATCCTCCTGCATATCCTTGTTGTAGGCCAGGGGCAATCCTTTCATGGTAGTCAGCAGGGCCATAAGGTTGCCATATACCCGGCCGGTCTTGCCTCGGGTAAGCTCAGCCACATCGGGATTCTTTTTCTGGGGCATGATGCTGGATCCGGTGCTGAAGGCGTCGTCCAGCTCAATTAATCTGAATTCATCGGTGGCCCACAGGATCATCTCCTCGGAAAGACGGCTGAGATGCATCATTATGATAGCCCCGCCGGACAGGAATTCCAGTGCGAAATCGCGATCGCTGACTCCGTCCATACTGTTGCGGGTAAGCCTCGCAAATCCCAGCTCCTCCCTGACCAGATGGCGATCCAGGGGAAAGCCGCTGCCCGCCAGGGCTCCTGATCCCAAGGGCATGGAATCGAGCCTTCCGTTTGCATCCTGCAAGCGCTCCCAGTCCCGGCGGAACATCTCAAAGTAGGCCATCAGGTGATGGGCCAGGGTAATCGGCTGCGCTTTCTGCAGGTGGGTATAGCCCGGCATGACTGTTCCCACATTTTCGGAAGCCAGTACATGCAAGGTCTTCATTAACCCGATCAGCAGGTCCCCGATCGTTTTCATTTCGGCCCGCAGGTAGAGGCGAATATCCAACGCCACCTGATCGTTGCGGCTCCGGGCGGTGTGCAGCTTTTTGCCGGTTTCGCCAATGCGATCGATCAGAAAGGTTTCAATGTTCATGTGCACGTCTTCGGCTACGATCGAGAATTCCAGCCGCCCCGCATCAAGGTCCTCCTCGATGGCGGCCAGGGCTTGCATGATTTCCTCCCCCTCGGCGGCTGTGATAATCCCCTGGGCGGCCAGCATACGGGCGTGGGCCATGCTGCCATTGATATCCTGCTTATACAACCGGGCATCAAATTTGATGGAAGCATTGAATTCATCGACCAGATCAGAGGTCTTTTTGCTAAAGCGCCCTCCCCATAGTTTCATGTCTTTATCCCCTTCGTTTTGGAATAATTACTGACCAATATTTAGCAGATGCTCTTTGGAGTTCAATTCCTTCAGCTTGATAGAAGTTCCTTCCAATTCTACCACACTGATAGCCGCATTCTGATGGATATAGCGCCGATAGCAGCTGAGATCCTGGTTTTCCAGGCGGCAGCACAGCGCCATCAGCGCTCCCCCGTGAGTTACCATTACAACCGTGTCCTCAGGATGAGCCTCGACTACCCGGGTAAATCCTCCGTAAACTCGATCCGAAAAGTCGGTCATGCGTTCGCCACCGGCAATGACTGCATTTTCGGGATCCTCCATCCAGACTCGATAGGTATCTTCTCCAAATTTATCAATGATCTGGCGGGCCGTCAGGCCTTCCCAGTGTCCGAAGTCGATTTCTCCCACCTCGGGGATTACCACTACCTCCAGGCCATGGGGGCGGGCGATTATTTCCGCAGTCTCCCGGGCCCGGCTCAGATAACTGGCATAAACCGCTTTGATGTTTTCGCTTTGCAGCCTCTCGGCTGCTCTTTCGGCTTCCTGCCGACCTTTATCGCTCAAATGCTCGTCGATGACTCCCTGGTATTTTCCCTGTTCATTCCAGGCAGTCGTTCCGTGTCTTACCAAAATGATCCGCATAGTAATTCCTCCCACCCAGGCCCAGCGGCCGAAAAATGTGCAGTCTGCGGGCCAGCACAGCCTGATTATATCATAAGCAGCCCTTCGTTCCGGTCTCCTGGTTCCGACTACCCCCCAGGTTCTGGGCAATATCAAACAGGGAGGGGTTTTTCTGCCTTCCCTCCCTGCAAAGCAATTCGATTATCAGAATCCTATTTTTGCAGGTCCCTCTCCATCAGCGCTCTCACCTTCAGCGGCAGGCCAAAAAGATTTATAAAGCCCTCGGCATCCTTCTGGGAATACACCTCATCTTCGCTAAAGGTTGCCAGGTCGGAACGGTACAGGGAATAGGGCGACTTGGAGCCTACCGCGGTACAGTTGCCCTTATAAAGCTTCATCCGCACCCTTCCGGTCACGGTTTCCTGGGTCTTATCGATAAAGGCGTCCAGACTTTCCTTCAGCTGTGAATACCAGTTGCCGTCGTAAACCAATTCACCGTATTCTACCGCTACTTGTTCCTTAAAGTGCAGGGTCCTGCGGTCCAGGGTCAGGTTCTCCAATTCCCGGTGGGCCAGAAAGAGGATGGTACCTCCCGGGGTTTCATAAACCCCCCGGGACTTCATGCCTACCAGGCGGTTTTCAACCAGGCTGACGATACCCACTCCGTTCTCTGCCGCCGCCTGATTAAGGGTTTCAATCAGCTGAATTGGAGCCAATTTTACTCCGTCTACCGCTGTCGGTATGCCTTTTTCAAAATCTATCTCCAGGTAGGTCGCCCGGTCAGGAGCCTCTTCCGGCGGAACGATCAGCTGCAGCATCTGGTTCTGCGGCTCGTTCCATGGATCTTCCAGGTCTCCGCCTTCGTGGCTTAGATGCCAGAGATTGCGATCCCGGCTGTAAATATTTTTACGGGTCACCGGCAATGGTATCCCTCTTTGTTCGGCATAATCTATCGCATCCTCCCGGGAACGGATATCCCACTCCCGCCAGGGAGCAATGATCTTGAGATCCGGGTTGAGTGCCTTGATCGTTAATTCGAATCGTACCTGATCATTGCCTTTGCCGGTTGCGCCGTGAGCTATGGCGGTCGCGCCCTCAGCCGCAGCAATTTCCACCAACCTTTTAGCGATCAGGGGGCGGGCAAAACTTGTCCCCAGGAGATATTTGCCTTCATAGAGGGCTCCGGACTTGAGAACCGGCCATATAAAATCAGTTACAAACTCCTCCCGCAGGTCCTCAATGAAGATCTTTAGTGCTCCGGTATTAATGGCTTTTTCCCGCAGGGGTTCCAATTCTTCTCCCTGACCCAAATCAGCACAGACCGCCACCACATCATACCCGTAGCTTTCCTTCAGCCAGGGAATAATTATGGATGTGTCAAGTCCCCCAGAATAAGCCAACACTACTTTTTTCATTGTCACTCTCTCCATTCCTTGCTGAGAATTCTGCCGGACCGGCATCCCAGTCCGCTTCGATTATTCCTGTTTACTGCATTACCGCTGCCATGATCGCCTTTTGGGCATGCAGACGGTTTTCAGCTTGGTCGAATACCACCGATTGCTGGCCATCCATCACTTCGTCGGTTATCTCCCGCCCCCGCTTGGCCGGCAGGCAATGCATCACAATAGCATCCGGTCTGGCCAGGGCCATATTACTCTGATTGATCTGATAGAGGGAAAAATGTTGTTCTTTTTCGGCGGCTTCCTTTTCCTGCCCCATGCTGGACCAAACATCGGTATAAATGACATCCGCATCGCGCATCGCTTCTTCCGGTTCGTTCACCAGTCGCAGCCGTGCCCCGGTTTCAAGGGCATCTTCCTGAGCCAGCCGCATTATTTCCTCATCTGGCTCAAAGCCTGATGGACAAGCGATGACTACATCCATGCCCGTCTTGGCGCCTCCGAACAGTAATGAATGGGCCATATTGTTGCCGTCCCCCACAAAAGCCAGCTTAATGCCCTTTAATGATCGCTTATGCTCCAAAATGGTCATCATATCCCCCATGACCTGGCAGGGGTGGAGCAGGTCCGTAAGTCCATTTATGACTGGTATGCTGGCATACTGGGCCAATTCCCGCACGCTGTCATGAGAATAGGTCCGGATCATTATCCCATCCAAATATCGGCTCAGAGTGAGTGCGGTATCTTTGATGATTTCCCCCCGGCCGATCTGCATGTCATTAGGGCTTAAGAACAAAGGATAACCTCCCAGCTGGTACATCCCTACCTCGAAGGAAACCCGGGTCCGCGTCGAAGGCTTTTGAAATATCATTCCCAAGCTTTTGCCAGCCAGGAGATGGTGGCGTTCGCCATTCTTTTGCAGTGCTTTCAGATGCAGACCTAATTCCAAAAGATAGGCGATTTCCCCGATGGAGAAATCATGAATGGTCAGGAAATCCCGGCCTTTGAATGACGGATCGATTTTCAGTGCCATATACTTCTCTCCCTCTAGTTCAGATAAGATATTCCCTTAAGTCGGTCACAGGCTGTTCACCGGCCAGGTGCCAGGATCGTCCCTTGGGGGGGCCGTCCGATCATCTACCGGACAGCATCTGGTCCTTCCGGGATTACTTGCCTTACCGCTGATAATCTGCTGATACCCATTTCTGCATGGATTCGCTGAGAATCGACATGGCCTCGTCAACCTCGGCGCAGCTTATATTCAGCGCCGGGACCAGCCGCAGTACTTTGGGTCCCGCCGACAGTACCAACAGCCCATTTTGGCGGCAGATATCGACCAGGCCCTGCACCTCAACCGAAAACTCTATCCCCAGCAGCAGGCCGCGTCCCTTTATAGCCAATGCCTTTTGATCCTTAGCCAATAACTGGTTGATCGCCATCAGCATGTGCTGTGAAGTATGGTTGACCTGGGCCAGAAAATCCTCCTGGGAGATAATTTCCACTACCCGGTTCGCAACCGAGCAACCCAGAGGATTGCCGCCAAAAGTGGAAGCGTGGTCACCGGGAGCGAAGCCGGTGGCAACCTTATCCGATGCCAGCAGAGCTCCTATGGGGAACCCACCGCCCAGTCCCTTGGCCAGGGTCACGATGTCCGGCAAAATCCCGTAATGCTCATAAGCGAACATATAACCGGTGCGGCCTAATCCGCACTGGACTTCATCCAGCATAAGCAGGATGCCTTTTTCGTCGCACAGATTCCTCAAACCCTGCATAAACTCCACGGTACTGGGATTTACTCCTCCCTCGCCCTGGATCGGTTCCACCAAAACCGCACAGGTCTTCTCAGTAACCAGGGACCGTACCGATTCCAGGTCATTAAACTCCGCAAATACGACTCCCGGCATCAGGGGTGCAAATCCCTGCTGATACTTGGTCTGTCCGGTGACTGCCAGGGCTCCGGTAGTACGACCATGAAATGAGCTCTTGCAGGCAATTATTTCATAGCGGTCCTGATCCTGGCGGAAAAAGTATTTGCGGGCCAGCTTAATAGCGCCTTCGTTGACTTCTGCTCCGCTATTGGCGAAGAAAGCTTTCCCCAATCCCGACAACCGGCAGAGCTTTTCCGCCAAATCCACCTGGGGTTCTATCCAATAGAGATTGGAACAATGCCATAGCTTTTCGCTCTGCGCCTTCAAAACCCCATTTATTTCCGGGTTTGCATGGCCAAGAGCACAAACCGCAATGCCCCCAACCATATCCAGGTACTCCTTGCCGTCAGCATCCCATAACCGGCATCCCTGGCCCCGGACCACAGCCATGGGGATTCTTCCGTAGGTGTTCATAACATATTTTTGGCCTTTATCCATTATCGATTGGTTGCTCAAGTTACCATCTCCCCTATATCTTCCTGTGTACAAGATTCAATGCCATCCGTACCTTCATTCCCTCAACATACCGATTATCCTCTGACCACCATAGTCCCGCTGCCTTCATTGGTCAACACCTCCACCAGAATGGAGTGGGTTACCCGGCCATCCACTATATGAGTCCTGCTTACTCCATTCTCCAGGGCTCGCACACAGCATTCCACCTTGGGTATCATTCCGCCGTCGATGATACCGCAGTCTATCAAATCCTGTATCTCAGATACCAGTACCCGGGAAAACAAGGTATCCGGATCGCTGGAGTCCGCCAATATGCCCGGAACATCTGTCAGCAGCACCAGTTTGTCCGCCCCTAAGGCTATCGCGATCTCGCTGGCCACATGGTCGGCATTGATATTGTACGTGGTTCCGTCCTGACCCATACCCACCGGTGCAATCACCGGAATGTAGCCATGCTCGATCAGGGGTTCCAATACCCGGGGATTGATGCGCGTCACCTTGCCCACACAGCCCAAATCCTCTTTGCCTTTCAGCTGCACTGCCTCAATTAGATTGCCGTCTTTACCGGAAATCCCGATAGCTTGTCCACCCCAATTATTGATTCCGGCTACGATCTGCTTGTTGATCTTGCCGACCAGCACCATTTCCACGATTTCCATTATCTCCGGATCCGTAACCCGGAGCCCTTTTACAAAACGGGTCTTGATGCCTAATCGCTTTAACATGTTGGTGATTTCGGGCCCGCCTCCATGGACTACCACCAAATTCATCCCCACGTATTTCAACAGCACCAGATCCTGCATCACCGCGTTTTCAAGCTCAGGACTGCCCATGGCTGAACCGCCGTATTTTACTACTACGGTCTTCCCGTAAAACTCCCTGATGTATGGCAAAGCTTCGACTATAATTTCGGCTTTATCGCGTATCGATATCATGGGTTTGACCACCTGATTCATACGGTCCATCTTTTCGTCTCCCATCCTGTTTTCACGACCTATAAGAGGCGTTGATTTTTATATAGTCATAAGTCAGATCGCAGCCCCAGGCCTTCGCCTGCCCATTACCCTGGTTGAGATCCAGCTTGACCAAAACCACTTCTTGGCTCAAATCATGTTTGGCGATTTCTTCATCGAAGGGCTGTCCGGCGCCTTTGGTGGCCACCTGCTGACTGCCCAGCCATATGTCGACTTTGGAGGGATCCATTTCTGCGCCGGAATAACCTGCAGCGCAAATGATCCGTCCCCAGTTGGCGTCCCGGCCGTATACCGCCGCTTTGAACAGACTTGACGAGACTATACCGCGAGCCACCTTACGCGCGTCCTCCTCGCTGATAGCCCCGGTAACCCCGACTTCAATAAGGCAGCTCGCCCCTTCGCCGTCCCTGGCGATATCTTTGGCCAGGCTTATGCTCACCTGATCCAGGGCGGTCTTGAACACCTTATATTCCGGGGAATTCACATCGTCTATCAAGGTATTGCCAGCCTGGCCGTTGGCCAGTACCAGCGCCATATCATTGGTGGAAGTATCTCCATCCACACTGATCATATTGAAAGATATCCTGGTTGCATCCAGGAGGGCCTGCTGGAGGCAGCGGCTGCTGATATTGGCGTCAGTTGTCACAAACGCCAACATGGTAGCCATATTGGGATGGATCATTCCTGACCCCTTGGCCATCGCCCCCATTTTGACTGTTTTACCGCCTACAACAAATTCGGCCGCGGCGGTCTTGGGAAAAGTATCCGTCGTCATAATCGCTTGGGCAGCGTTGCTGCCGCCGTTCTTGCCCAGGGACTGACAGGCGGCGGATATACCTGCAGCAACTTTATCCATGGGGAGTTCGACTCCAATCACACCGGTCGAAGCCACCATGACGTTTTCCGGCTTGATCCCCAGATGTCCTGCTGCAAGCGTCATCATCTTATAATTATCCTGGTCTCCCTGCAGCCCGGTACAGGCATTGGCGTTGCCGCTGTTGATGACCAGGGCTTGCACCGACCCACCGGTTTCAATCAACTTCCTATTCGCCTTGACGCAGGCTGCCTGTACTTTATTGGTAGTGAAAACCCCGGCTGCCTGGCAGGATGTGGCAGAAAATACTACCGCCAGATCCTTGGTCTGCCTTTTTATATGGGCTTCAGCTCCCTGAGCCTGAAAGCCTTGGGGAAAAGTAATATCACCTGTGACCATTTTCATCTAATTCACCCCTTGTCTGACGTTCCGTTCTGTTCACCAGTTTCTTTATCCCGGACCCTTGGGACAGATCATGTAAAACAATCTCCATCCTGGTTTTTTCAAAAAGCAAGACCCAGCTTTGATTCAAGGTTTCTACGGGTAGAGCCCCGGTATTTTCAGCGCCTTGTCCGGCTGCCCCCTTGGTTAGATTATCCAGGGCACTTATAATGATAACTCTGCCGGTGTCAGGATTTACATGGATCCCTATATGGACGTAGTTGCTGCCGTAAACCCATTTGGTTTGCGGGAAAACGCCCTCCGGAAGGATTTTAACGAATCGCTCTCCGGTGTAGGTTTCTTCAAAGGCCCCTCTGATTTCTGCGGGGCTGACCCCGGGATTTAACTCCGCATAGGAGGTGGTCAGTATCCCC
>CAZDND010000027.1:0-16766 GCA_964506825.1 uncultured Syntrophothermus sp. | reverse complement strand
ACCTTGGTCCTCATCGGTTCCCGACAGGACCTTGACAACATGGACTATCGATTTAGGTGATCCAAGAATTTATTGCCAAATAAGGGGACGGTTAGCAAACAAGAGAACCGTCCCCTTGTTTGATCAGTTGGTGATGATTTTTTTGCCAGCCTGCAGGCCTTCCAACTGGGGATTCAAAATGACCAGATCTCCAGCCTTAAGCCCCTCGGTAATCACCGTATCCCGATTGGTTTCAAATCCGGTTTTAACCGGCTGTATAGCTGCCTTTCCATTGCGTACCACCCACACAGCCTCCCCATCCTCATAAGGAAAAAGCGTGGTCTTCGGTACGATCAAAACATTGTCCTGCTGGTCGGCTGTGAACTCCGCATCGATCCGATACCCCGGAGAAACAACCACTCCCTGCGTATCTTTCCAGGTGATAATCACCTTTACCCGCTGTTCTTCCAGTCCCAATGCCGAAATCCTGGAGATGGCCGCTGGGGCTATGGTTTTCACGGTACCGGTAAACATGTGATCCTTTTCCTTGGTTTCCAAAATCAGATCAACATCCATACCCTCATGAATGCTGCCGATGTCCGAAGTCAACAGGTACAGTTCCAACTCATAGGATGCTGGCTGGAATACACTCAGCAAAGGAGATCCGGCAGCTGCCAAATCACCCTTCTTAACCATCACGTTGCCCACCACCCCATTTATTGAAGCCGTGACCCGGTTTCTCCGTTTTTGGTATTCCAGAAAATTGATCTGGGCTTGCAGAGCTTCTATCTGTCCGGCATAGAATTGAGCCGTACCGCTGCCGGATGCCTGTATTTGCACCAAAGCCTGTTTTTGGATCGCCAGGTTGTTTTCGGCACCTAAGGCCAAATTCTGAGCATCTTCCAGATCCTTCTTGGATATTCCTCCAGCCTCATAGAGTACTTTCAATCTCTCCAGATTGGTTTTGTAGGCGGACGAATCCCTTTGGGCTTGTTCCACCAACAGCTTCTGGCTGGCAATTTGCGACTCCAGGGGTTTTTGAAATGATCCGCTCTGCTGCCCCTGGACGCTCTTAACCTGAGCTCTGAGCTGCTGCAACTGGTAGTCGGCCTCTTTGGTGCTGATGGAAACCAGGAGGTCCCCCACCTTTACTTCGCGCCCTTCTTCAGCAGCTTCCAGCACCTCACCCGAATATAACGCGAATACATTTTGCTCAAAGGCGGCTGAAACAATGCCTTCCTCTTTGAAGGTACTAGCGATATTACCCGGCTGGACCTCAACCACCGCCGCTTCTATTCCTTTCAGGTTTTGGTACGCCAGGAATCCTATGATCACCACCACCAGCAGTACCGCCAGGATTATCTTCCACTTGGTTTTCATGCCCGCCTCACCCACTTTCACAATATCCCCATTGTATGGCTGATTATCATCTGTTTATTATCTTCTAATCTCCGGACTTCAAAACCTCCACCAGACTCAGTTTACCTATTTTCCGGGCAGCGAACCGCTGAGCAACCCAGATGCTGCCGCAGGTAACCACCCCTCCCAATATGTATGATTGAAAGGTGATGTTGACCGGCATGGTAAATACGTCGGTGCTGACCGCTTGCGATATGGAGGTCAACATAATTTTAGCCATGGGAATACCGGCAATCATGCCCAATATTCCGATGGTCCACTGCTCAAAGGTGATTACCGACAGCACTTCCCCAGGAGTCAGTCCCAGTACCATCATCGAAGCCAACTCGCGGCTCCTTTCGGAAACGGTGATGATGGAAGAACTGTAGATTATCGCAAACCCAATAATAATGCCAATTATCATATAAATGTATATCATACTGCCGTAGGATGCCATCAGTTCCTTCATCATAGCCAGTCGATGGCTTTTTTCATCGATCCCCGCCACCCATGCGCTTTCCAGGTAAGCCTCCTGGAAAGCGGTCACCGACCCTGGCTCCATTTCCAGCATATAAGAGGTAGCCAGTTCGCCCTGACGCAGGAAATCCTGCACCGCCCCCAACTCCATATAAGCGTTCATACCCACATACTGCGGGATCGTCCCCACCACCCGGAGCTGGTCCGGAGCATTTTCATTTAAATACGGACTCTCGATTTTCAAGATGCTGCCCGTTTCCACATCCAGAAGATCTGCCAGGCGCTCAGAGAGCAGCAGCCCGTTATCCGGCGGCTGCACTTTATTATATTTATCGTCGATAATATTATAGAGAGCTGCATCCCGTGGGACTCCCAACAGTACCGTATCCTCTTTATGCCAATTGTGGTTCATAGTGATGGGTATCTCAGCTAGTACCTCGACATTTTTGACCCCCGGATAGGAGCTGATCTCCCTGACGGCCCCAATATCATTCACCGGCCGCGACAGGGTAGCTTTCACGTCATAGACCTCCACATATTCATATTGATCGAAAAGCATCTTCTGGTACAAGTCATTCATCGAGCCGGTGAAAGCAGATATGGCATAACAAAGCATGACGCCAACAAAGATAAAGAAGCTCCGGCCTTTGTTGCGGGAAATATTGCGGACCGCCATCATTCCCTGGACGGTGAACATTTGCCATATGAATGCTATTTTCTCCACCAGAACTTTTTTCCCGGGCACGGGTGCAACGGGCCTCATGGCTTCTGCCGGTTCGAGAGCTAACACTCTTTTGGATCCCTGATATCCAGCTACCAATGAAAAACCCAGAGACAACAAAATGCCGATAACCAAATACTTGGGAGCAAAACTGGATTTGAGCCCGGGCATATTGAAGAACATCTGGTACATGGCGATAAACGGATTGGACAGCAGGGCACCCAGGATAACCCCTATGATTCCACCTGCCAAACCAATTGCCACCGCATAGGACAGATAATGGGCAATGACTTCTGTCTGGGTATAACCAACCGCTTTAAGTATCCCGATCTGACCGCGCTGCTGTTCGATCAGCCGCTTCAGCACGATGTACATTATCATGGCGGCGATGGTAAGGAATAACGCCGGCAAAGCCGTCGTCATGGACTCCAGCCCATCCAATTCACCCTGGAGAAGGAGATGGCTGGTTTGGTCATCCCGGGGGAAGATAGCGGTGACCCCATAGGATTTAAGCTCGTATTCCAGGGCTGACTTGACCTCGTCGAAATCAGTCTGCGATGAAATATCAAACACCAGGTCATTGTAGGCGTTTTCCTGCGAGAATAGATTCTTCATTACATCCAGGGGAATAAAGGCGATCCCAAAATTCTCCGGAGTCGGGAAAATATCTGCCGCGGTTCTCAAGGCGTAAATATACTCCGGCGTCTGGCCGGCCCCGATCACCTGTAAACTATGCTTGCTGCCGCTGGCAATGATCTCGATTTCATCATTTAGCTTCAGACCGTTGGCATCAAAAAATGCTGTGTCCACCCAGACGCTCAATTCACCGGCCTCCAGAGGGATCCCCTGGACCAGCAGCATGTCATTAATTGGGTTCGGCACCTCGGGATCGTAGGAAATCAAACGCAGATACGAATTATCTTTACGGTCTGGAAAAAGAACCCGGACATCCTTGACGATGCGCCCTTGTATGTCGGTGATGCCCTCAATATTGGATAAATTGTCGACTTCCGAATAGGGCAGCGCCCTGACCTGTACAAAACCATCGGCATAATTCTGGTTTTCATAAAAGGATTCCTGCGCCTCCCGGAGATTATCTATGACCATCGAAAAAGAAGTGTAAACCATCAGCCCCATCACAACGATGATCATACAGGCCAAATAGGTCCCCCGGTTCTCTTTCAAATCACGGAACGCTTTTTTCCACAGCATTACCAAGTCACCCTTTCAGGCGGAAGCTGCTCTTCATTTATCTCAATACGTTCGATCATGCCATCCTTCAGATAGAAAACCCGGTTGGCGATAGCCGCGATGGCGGTATTATGGGTAATGACCACCACCGTCTTTTTGTATTCGCTGCAAAAATTCCGCAGCAAGGACAATACAACAATGCCGGTCTGGAGGTCCAGCGCTCCGGTGGGCTCATCGCACAGGAGCATGGCTGGGTTCTTGGCCAGAGCCCTGGCTAATGCAATCCTTTGCTGTTCGCCCCCAGACAGTTGGGACGGGAAATGGTCCTTCCGGTCGGTCAAACCAACTTTTTCCAAAAGTTCACTGATGGAAAGGGGATCCCGGGAGATCTGGGCGGATAAATAGATATTTTCAAAAGCGGTGAGGTTAGGCATCAGATTGTAGAACTGAAAAACAAAACCCACTTCGTATCTTCGATAGTAGGTTAGTTTCTTCGAATCTGCACTGTGCAATGGCATTTCTTTGTAATAGAGTTCACCGCTGCTGGCTTTGTCCATACCCCCAATGATATTTAACAAGGTACTCTTCCCTGAACCGCTAGGTCCCAGTACCACCACGAACTCGCCTTCGAACAATTCAAAGTTGGCACCTTTCAGGGCTTCGACTTTAACTTCACCCATCTGATAAGTCTTGCATAAATTGTTAGCAGTAATGATGGGTTTCATCATTAGGTCCCTCCCCTGCGTCCGTCTAGGCTAATAATAAACCGAAGCCGGGCATTACTCAAATAAAACACCCGGCTTCCGTTTAGATTTTGGACCTTTCAGTTTAATGCCCCCGGGATAAGTTCCTATAATGGAACATCCGCAGTCAATTCATATGGCCAGCGGCTGACGCCTCCCCAGTTTATATAACGAGTATAGCCCTGCTTTGCCAGCTTGCCGGCGACCGCATTCGCTCGGCCTCCGGTTTCGCAATAGATGATAAGATACTTGTCCTGGGGCAATTCGCTCAACCTTTCCATGATCGTACCCGAAGGGAAACTGCGGGCAGTAGGTATGTGCCCCTGGTTATAAGCACCCCCGGGCCGTACGTCGATAATCCAGATATCCGACTGCGGGTCCTCAGTAAGTTTTTTCAAAGCAGCCGGATCAATGTAATCCTTCAGTATATTTCCCTCGGATCCGCTTTTTCCCACGTATGAGGGAGCGATCAGCTTCCAGTAAACCAGCAGTACTACCGCCATTACCGCTAAGACCGCCAGAATCAACCATGCTTTTTTCATGCCATCCTCCTCCTTTTCCTCGATATTAGCTACATGGTAACATTTAGCCTCTTTTTTGCGCAGTATATCTGGTAAAATGTCAGGAGGGTATTTTTGCCCGAGGTGCATCGCTGCCCAAGCCGCCCTCTGGTGCGGCGAGCTAATAATTCTATACGAAAGGGTCTTTTATGATTATTAATACTACTGGTCAAATATGTAAGAAATTTTACGTCCTTGGGAACATGGGTTACCCCATGTTCCTCATGGACGCCCCCCGGCCGGTCATCTTCGAAGCAGGTGTATGCTTCGCCGGGGAAATCTATGCCCGGGACATCCGCTCGATCCTCGGCCCCCGGCAGCCCTCGATGCTATTTCTGACTCATGCGCACTGGGATCACTGTGCGGCTACTTCTCACCTTAAGAAGGTATTCCCTGAAATGAAAGTGGCCATGTCTCAATTGGCGGGCGAGACCCTTAAGCGCCCTAACGCACTGGCTTTGATCCAAAAGCTCAATGAAGGCGCCCGCATCGCCATGAGTGCTTTCCCCGGAGTTGATTCTTCCCAATTTATAAGTGATCCTTTTCAGCCCTTTGATATCGACATTGAGCTGCAGGACAATGCCGTCATGGATCTGGGTGATGGTATCACGGTGCAGGTACTGGCAACCCCCGGCCACACCCGGGACCACCACAGTTTCTGGTTTCCCCAGGAAAAAATCCTGGTTGCGGGAGAGGCTGCCGGCCTGCTGGGTCACTCCGGCGATGTCAGCACCGAATTCCTCTTCAGTTACGATACTTATCTGTCATCTTTACAGCGATTGGCGGAGCTGCCGGTGGAAATTTTTTGCCAGGGACATGGTCTGGTCATAGTTGGAAAGGATGAGATTCGACACTTCTTCGAACGTTCCATCACTGAAACAATACTTTTTAAAAACCGGCTCTTTGAGATGCTGGACGAGGAAGGCGGAGATTTGGAGAGAGTCGCTCAGAAGGCCAAGAAGGAACGCTGGGATCCCATAAAGGGCATCAAGCAGCCTGAAGTGACTTACATGATAAATCTGAGGGCTCAGGTGGCCCATATGGCCGCGGTAAAAGCATCCTCATGAGCCGACGGTTAACCGGGGATTGCTAAGGTCCCCCGATCATGAAAGATGATCAGTATTACCGACGGGGACGACGGCTGAGTCGTCCCCGTTTATCATCGGTATTCTATCCGTGGCTCGGGACCACTTATGCCCGGCCTGACACGGCCAGCAATGTTTCCCCCGAGCTTCGTTTGAAGGCCGTCCCTGCTGATTGAATCAGCTCTTTTGTTTCAGGCGGTCAACCGCCGGCTCATGGTAAATCACTTTACTTTTGAACAGTTCCTGGATCTGATCCTGGCTGTAGCCAAGAATTTCTCCCAGTACCTCATCGTTGTGTTCCCCGAGCAGCGGTCCGTATCCTCGGAGGCAGGCAGGTGTGGCCGACATTTTAAGCGGGCTTCCCACCAGTTTGATCGGGCCAAGAAATGGCTGGTCAACTTCGACAATCATGTCGCGGGCTTTAATCTGCGGGTCGGTGTCTACCAATTCCTGGATGGTAAGCACTCGCTGGCAGGCAACTCCGGCATCGGTCAACAGCTTCTCCACATCCCTCACCGAATCCATAGACATGACCCACTCATCAACCACCTTATTGAGCCAGAGCCCATTTACGCAGCGGGTATTGACGTCCTTGGCCCGGGGGTCATCACGGAGCCAGGCGTATTCCTCTCCCATGGCCTGCAGCAATCCTGGCCAACGCTGTTCCTCCAGGCAGGCGATATTAATCCTGCCGTCCTTGCCCTGATATACGCCAAAAACGGCGTAAGTGTCATAGTATCGGCCGATGGGGGGCAGATCTATATCTTCTCCGGCCGCCTGAGCTATAGTGTACCAGGGAACATAACTTTCATTGACCGCGAAAAGTCCGTCCATCATCGATATGTCGATATTTTGGCCAAACCCATGCATCTTTTTGGCATAAAGAGCTCCCACAATGGCCAGAGCCGCATTCGATCCCGCAGTAATGTCCCCTACCGAAATGGGCGAACCCTGGGGCATCTCATACATGGCGCTTAGCCCCGAGGCAGCCTGGGCAATGGTATCATATCCGGGACGATTGCTGTAGGGCCCCCAGTGGCCAAAGCAGGAGATGGAACAGTAGATGATATCTTCTTTAATCATCTTTACGGATTCATAATCCAACCCAAGACGCGCCATAGCCCCCGGAGTATAGTTTTCGATCATTACATCGGCCCTTTTGATCAAATCGTGAATGATTTCTTTGCCCCGGGGATCCTTTAAGTCTATGGATAGGCTTTTTTTACCCCGGTTGCAATGAATGGAATAGGAACTCTGGGCAACCCCCTGCACCGTCTTGATAAGCAGCAAATGTCTCTCATTGGCTCCGACCCCGTAGGGTTCGACCTTAATCACCGTAGCCCCCATATCCGAAAGCATTCTGGTGGCATGCGGTCCAGCCAGCACCCAAGTGAAATCCAACACCGTTACTCCATCCAGGCAACCGGCCGGCAAATTGTCAAAGCGGTTCATCATCTGCACTCCTTTTCCCTCAGAACTCCATCCAAACAAGGGGACGGTTCTCTTGTTTGACTGCCATCCGCCTGTTGATATTAATCCAAGCAACAATTCAACCTGCAATACGATTGCGTCCCAAATTTTTGGCCTGGTACAAGTTTCTATCAGCTTTCGCGATTAATTCTTGGCATCCTTGGCTTGCTTCATTGTGACTGGAATATACTCCAAAACTGGAGGTCAAATTGATGGCAGCCTCTCCGTAAGCAAATGGATGATTTTCAACCTCGCCCCTCAATTTTTCGGCAACAACGGCAACCGCCTGCTGATCCGCCCGCTTCAGGCAAATCAAGAATTCTTCTCCCCCATATCTTGCCACCCAATCTTCCGGTCTTATATTATTCTTCATCACTTGAGCAAATTCCCGTAAAATGCTGTCTCCAGCCAAGTGCCCATAGGTATCATTAATCCTCTTGAAGTGATCAATATCAGCCATAATCACCGACAATGGTTCTCCCTTGGAATTGGCCTGGACGATTTCCGTCGGCAGCTTTTCCATAATAAATCTTTTGTTATAAACCCTGGTAAGTTCATCCGTCACTGCCGCTTCATTGGCAATGTCCAACAGCCTTTTGATTTCTTGGCTGTTCCTCATCTGCTCCTCCAAAACCATGCTTTTCGTAACGTCCTTGATCAACTCCACCGCAACTTTTTCCCCTTTAAATACCATAGGGATGGATGTTACCATGATTACCTTATGGTTCGTATGGTCAATCTTGATGAAGGTCTCGTTTTCCTGGTAAGCTCGGACCGATATGCAGTTCTTACAGGCTTCAGACCTCTCCCAAATACCATAGCATGCATCTTCAGTTTCGGATAAGTCCACACCTGCCCGATAAATCACTTTCTTCCCGAAAGGCTCGATTATTCTTATATGTTGGTACATGTTTTCAAATGCTGTTAATTGCTGGACCAGAATCTTCAAATCGGTATCCGTTATTTCCATTCAACAGATCCCCCTGACACTCATTATTCTCGCCCATCAGCCTAATGTGCTTCGATATCAATAGGTCCAGCCTATTATATTAGGACGCTGGTCAAGGCGCTGCAAGCTACAATCATTTAATCAAATTCGGGAGCGGCATGCAAACCGGATCAGCCAGGCAGGATCTCAATCCGAATCATGCTTTCTCTTTATAGTACCTGACCGAAAAACTCCCTGGAATCAACCGATATTCGACATTATGCTCAAACAAGAGAACTGTCCCCTTGTTTGAGCGAGATTGGGTATCGATTATAGGCTCACTTTATCCAGCTCCTCCAGATCATACCTTTGAATGATGTCGATGAGCTTGACCGGATATTTCGAATCGGTGGCGTAGCCCGACCTTTTTAAAGCCCAGGCCCCCAGGGTGCTGTCGTACATTACCTTACGATAGGGTTCATACCTGGCTCCAGTCATCAGCAATCGGTTATGATCCGCCCAACTTTGCCCGATGTTGTAATAAGCTCTGAATTCAGCATCGATCCGATATTCCACCCCGTTGTATTCCTCCCAGGTGTTGGAGGTAACCGAACCTGCTATTCCGACCCCCTTGATTCCAAACAGGTTGTAAGATTTTTGCCCGCTGTATTTGTCCACTGGGACGCTCTGTCCCCAACCGGTTTCCAGAATCGCCTGGGCAGTCTGCAGAGCAGCCGACATACCTGACTCTTTGGCATCGGCCACCGCCAACCGCGAAGCCAATCCCAGGAATTCGCTTTTTTCCACTACCGGTTGACCAGGGTATATTTTGCCCGTATAAATAGTGATTGAAATCTCATCGGAGGCTATGGTCTGCCCTGCCCCATAAGTTCCCACCGCCCATAGCTTCCAGGATCCGCTGTCTCCTTGAGCCGGCAGATAGGCGAACTCCCGGCTAACATCCTGCAGCTCTGCAATTACTTTTCGGGATCCTGTATCCAGGTTGCGAATAACATATTTAACCCCACTCAGCTCCACATTACTGACAACCTTCAATTTGACGGCGGCTGAACTGGTGATTACCTGGTCCGGTCCTGCGCCCTGCAGCAACAACTTCGGCGCCCCTGCCACGTAGACCGGAATCAGTTCGCTGGTATAAACCGATCCATCCGGAACTTTGAACCGCACTCCCAACTCTTTGTTTCCGCTGATCCCCGGTCCGGGGAACCACACATAGCTGCCCCAGCCAGCTTTATACAAACTCTGCTCTGCGCCGGTCGATCGGTCCCGCAGAAAATATTCGGTCTCACTGACGTCGAAGTTTCTGGTAGCCACCAGCGTTACCGGCTGATCGATGATTTGTCCCGACTTAACACCTGTCAGTGCCATCTTTCGCGGAACCTCGACCCTTACCGCATAGGTCTGAGACGGATAAGGCTGATTGTGCTGGTCATATGCAACGGCTTTCACCTCAACGTTGCCATTATATTCATAGGGCGGATTCCATTCGTAAATGCCCGCCGGATCCTGTTCCGCTGTTACCAGCAATTTGCCCTTATCCACATTATTGATTTCGTATTTAACATAAGCAGCTGAGAAATTTGGTTTTGCTTCCAAGCTAACGGCTCCGTTAATAGTCTTATCCGGCCCCAGACCATTGAGCGCGACTGATGGTTCGATGGCTATCCTGACTGGCAACGCATCTCCCGCCAGGAACTTTCCGTCGTTATCATACAAGGCCGCCACCAGCACCTTGGATCCGTTGTCTCTCATGGCCGGCAGCCACTGATATTTGCCCTCCGGATCATCTCCCCTGGCAATAATGAATCCATTACCCGTTTCCGGAGTAATCAGCAGATATTTGATCCCGGCTGCTTCATCCGCCAGCGGAGAAGGTACTGACGCCTGCAGATTCGTGGTACCGATTACGGTATCACCCGGTTGAATCGATAAAACCTGCATATCGAAAAAGGGAGTTATTCTGGAGGCTTCCCGGGAATCTACAGACACAGTCCTGGTCGTCCCGTCCCACTGAATCCCCACTCCCAGAGCATTGCTGATCAGCCGCAGGGGCACGAGGGTCCGGCCACTGAATATCTTCGGCGCAACGTCGCTCAAATCATAGTCCCTCACCCCATCGATGGTATACTCGATAAGATAGCGATCAATACTCATTTTGACCGCTCGATTGCCTTTGGTAATATTTACAGTCCGCTCCACGCTGTTCCAGCCCACCTGGGCCCCCAACTCCTCCGAAACCACCCGCACCGGCACCAGCGTCCGGCCATTCCTGATCATGGGGGCAACTGAGGATTCGATTTTTCTGCCGTCAATAATCAGCTGGATTTCCGTTTCCGCTGAGGCTGTCGGCACTGTCCACACTATAAACGTCATCAACAAGGCCAGGATCATAAACCAATGCCCTGCTTTCAGACCAGGTCTCGTTTTGCCAGCAAGCTTATTCACCAGAATTACCTCCTTTTGGCGTTCTGCAACCAACTATGCATCTCTTGACTTGATTTTTAATCATTATCTCCCACCCAAGCTGGCCGCTGATAATCTGCAGTTTGTCCTCTTTTATTCTCTCATGAATGGGCCCAATTGTTAACCAAGCTTGCTGACAGCAGGAAAACCACAAAGCCAGGAAGCCTCCCCCCTATGGCAGGCCTCCTGGCTCAGGCATAATTCTCCGGAGGGCGGCATCTCCGATGGTGTGCCCCCATCCCCTAATATTCAGGTCGCACGGATCTCACGACCCCTAATTACATTTGGCCGCGAATTCTGATTTAAAATGCTGCAGGGTGGTAATCACCGGAGAAGGAGCCGCCTGCCCTAGTCCGCACAGGCAGGCCACCGACATTACGCCGCCCAGATTGCTAAGGAGATCCATATCCTCCAACTTGCCGGTACCTTGGTTGATGTTATGAACCATTTCATGCATCCGCTTCGTTCCCTCACGGCAGGGAGTGCATTTTCCGCAAGACTCATGTTCAAAGAATTTGCTGATACGATCGACGATATCGACTATATCCCGGGTTTCGTCCATGACGAAGACGGCCCCAGTACCGAGGGTGGCACCGATTTTCATCATGGAGTCGAAATCTATAGGAGTATCCAGCAACTGCTCCGGGATGAATCCCCCGGACGTGCCACCAATTTGCACCGCCTTGAATTGCTTGTTGCCGGCCATTCCTCCCCCTAATCCGAAAACCACATCGCGGATGGTAACATCGGTGGGCACTTCGAAATAGGTCCGGTTGACCACATCACCGGTCAGGGTTAATATTTTGGTGCCGGGATAGGAGCTCGCACCGATACCTTTGAACCAGTCCGCGCCTTTTTCCAGGATAACCGGTATATTGGCAAAGGTTTCGACGTTATTGACTATGGTGGGTTTGCCCCATAAGCCCTCTACCCCTGGGAATGGCGGCTTGAATCGCGGTTCTCCCCGGTGTCCTTCAATTGATTCGATCAGGGCGCTTTCTTCGCCGCATACGTATGCTCCTCCGCCCATCCTGACTTCAATGTCAAAGTCCCCCAGCACCTTTTTTTCTTTGGCCTGAGCGATGGCCCGGTTCAGTTTTTCCACTACATAAGGATACTCTCCACGGCAATAAATATAGCCTTTGTTGGAGCCGATAGCATAGCCGCAGATGGCCATCCCCTCAAACAGACTCTGGGGATCATTCATCATGATAATCCGATCCTTGTAGGTACCCGGTTCGCCCTCGTCTGCGTTGCAGACCACATACTTCTGGTCAGTCTCTATTCTGTAGGAAAAACTCCATTTCATACCACAATTGAATCCAGCGCCTCCCCTGCCGCGCAGACCTGACCTCTTGACTTCATCGATCAGTTCGCCCCGGTCCATGCTGCGGGCCTTAGCCAGGGATTGGTATCCGCCGGCATTTATATATTCATCAATTTTCAGGGGATCGATCTTCCCCACGTTACGAAGTACGATACGCATCTCTTCCGCCACGACTTTACCTCCTTTCGCTGATTATTTGTATTCTGCCAGAATGGCAGGTATATTTTCGGCTGTTATATCTCCATAGGGCTCGCTGTTGATGGTGATGACCGGAGTAGCCTGGCACTGTCCTACGCATTCGGTAAACTCCAGGGTAAAGCGGCCATCGGCAGTAGTTCCCCCCATTTTGATACCTAGTTCCTTTTCCAGGGCGGCCACAACCAGGTCAGCGCCAGCAATATGACAGGGCGCACTCTCGCAAATCCGAATCACGTTCCTGCCCCTTTTGCCAATTTTGAAATAGGAATAAAAGGTAGCCACCCCATAGGCCTGAGCTTTCGGCACATCGAATACCTGTGCGGCATACGGGATCGCATCTTCTGGGATATAACTGAATTCACGCTGCAGAGCATGATACGATTCGATCAGTCCTCCGGTGAGATCTTTATAGTTATCGATGATCTCTTTGTAGTCGGCCATTAATGATTCACCTCCCTTATTAATAACTGGTTCTTAGATCCCTGGCGGCCTGGTTTTCTGCTCAGTTCCCCATTAATGGTCCAAGAATGATCACGGATACATCCTGGCCAATCTCAACTGGCTGGCTTCCCGCTGGCATATCGATCAAGGCGTTGCAATGGATAAGCGATCTAATCATGCTGGGTTTCTGACCAGGCAGCACGGTTATCTGCCAGCCGTTTTCGCTCCAATCCAAATGGCCGCGGACAAACCGCCTCGAACCGGTCGGTTTAGGATACCCGTTGCTGCACACCGCCGTTATGCGCTGTAAATCCGGGGATAGTCCCTGCATGGCTCGCAGGGCTGGCGCCGCTAAAAGATGGTATCCGACAGCGCAGGCAGCGGGATTGCCGGATAATGCCAATACCAGCTGGGAACCACAGACATAGGCAGCCGCATGGCTCCCCGGCTGGATCCGGACATCCTTGAAGAGACTTTCCGCCCCGATTGCGTCCATCAAGGTCTGGACCTCATCATGCCCCTCGGAGTAAGTTCCTCCCACGATCAAGAGAACCTCCACCGATTCCAGCAGATCCCCAACCATGACGTTCGAAAGTTCGCTGCTGCCGGCTACCACACAGGCGGCTGGAATCCCGCCATCGGATTTGACCAGCGCACTCAGCATGGGTCCGTTGCTGTCTCTCAGTTGCCCTGGTTGCGGAGTTACCTGCCAGGGAACGATATTCTGGCTCAGGCACAGGATTGCCGCCCGGGGCTGCCGATGAACTTCTAGACTGGCAATACCAAAGGCTGCCAGCAGACCGATCTCGGCGGGGCCGATCCTGGAACCACTGCTTACTAAAATGCCGCCACGGCGAAAATCTTCCCCAGGCTGTTTTAGGTTATTGCCAGGTTTGACTATTTCCAGGGGATACAATTGGTCATCCCTCACATCCGTTTTTTCGTGAGGAATCACCGCTAAGGTTCCATCAGGAAGACAACCTCCGGTCAAAACTCCCAACGCCTGGCGCGGTTCCAGCCGGGACGAAACCTGGTCCATGGCTACACGTCCGACCACCTGATACCATTCCCATATACCGGACAGGGCGTATCCATCGACGGCTGACTGGGTCCTCCCGGGCAGATCATGGGGAGCATTGACCTCCGCCGCACATACCCGACCTGAAGCTGCCGGGATAGACACCACCTCGGCGGTCAAGGGCTGGGCATGCTTGCATATTTGCCGTTGGGCTTCTTCCATACTTATATTAATGAGCACGAATCCATTCCTCTATTCCTAAATAAACCCGCTTTGCCAAACGGGCACTGGGGGAAATGGCACTGCGGACACTCTTCACATAGTCCGCCGTGTCCCATGGCTACGATATCCGATCGTACAATTCTATCTTCGGCAAAAATCCTGGGCAGCAGCAGGTCCAAAGTGGTTTTATGGCTGAACAAGGCGCCGCCAGGCACTCCGCATATGGGCACATGGCCCTGGTAGGCCAGCATAAATTGGGAACCCGGTAGGATCGGAGCGCCGTAGAATACCACCTCGGCGCCGGAATCCCTGATGGCTTGCGGAGTCGCATCATCAGCGTCCACCGACATACCGCCGGTTACCACCACCAGCTGGGCTCCCTCCGCAACAAAGTTCTGAATCTCTTTGGTTATGATTCCGGGATCATCCGGCACGATCACTTGACCAAGCCAACGCCCCGAATAGGGGGCGATTTTTTTCCGGATCACCTTGGCAAAACCATCTTTGATCCGCCCGCTGTTGACTTCAGTGCCGGTAGTGACTACGGCTACCCATAAAGGCTTAAAGGGTCGGATCGAAAGGATCGGCCCCATTTCTGCGCACAGTTCTTCAGCTTCAGCCAGCATCTTATGATCGACCGCCACCGGTACCACTCTGGTTCCGGCCACAGTCTGGCCTTCCACCACGACCCGGTCATTGTGCAGGGTGGCAAAAACAATATCCTCCAGGTTGTTCAACCAGTTGAGGCCGTCGACCCGCACCTTAAAGAGTCCGTCACAATCGGCCTTCAGATTGACGCGGCCCTGGTTGGGTTCTCCCCAATACAAGCCACTGCCTGCAGCGCTCTGCGCCAACCTCAGCGCCGCGTCATCTTCATGCACCATTTGATCATCCGGTTCCCAGACGAAGATGTGTTCTTTGCCTATATCCCTGAGTTTGTGGACATCTTCCTTACATATTACATGCCCCCTGCGAAAAGCGCGACATTTTTCCCGCCCGGGTACAATTTTGGTGATGTCATATCCCAGGGTCAAGCCCACTGCCCTTTCTACGGGTATTTTACGCATCTATCGGCCTCCTAGAGTTTTTCGATCCTAACCGCGGCCACCTTGTATTCACCGGTTCCGGTAATAGGATCCAGATGATGACTGGTCAGCGCGTTGGTCGGGGTAGCGTTGTAGTGGAACGACATCCAGATAACCCCTGGCAATACGCGGTCCGTAACCTTGACATGAGTATCAGCTACTCCTCGACGGGAAGTTACTCTGACCATACTTCCGGTTACGATCCCCAATTTTTCAGCATCAATAGGATTTACTTCGGCCATTTCCTGTTTCCACACGCTGCTAATTCCTTTGGAGTATGGTGTGGTCACATTGTAATGATATAGGATTCTGCCGGTCGACAATAGGAATGGGTATTCCTCATCCGGCATTTCTCCAGGGGGTATATGCTCGGATGGCTGGAACAGTCCCAGACCGCGCGAGAATTTGCCCGCATGCAGGAAAGGCGTTCCCGGGTGATCGACACTCGGACAGGGCCACTGCAGGCTCTTTAATTGTTCAAGCCTTTCATAATTGATTCCCTTCATGGAAGGAGACAGTGAAGCCATCTCGTCCCAAATCTCTCCGGGATGATTATAGCTCATGGGATAACCCATACGGGTGACCATTTGGCATATCGTTTCCCAGTTGGCCTGACCCGGGATGGGTTCGATAGCCTTGCGAACCCTTTGCACTCGACGTTCGGTATTGGTAAAGGTACCGTCACACTCGGCAAAGCTGGCCGCCGGCAGGATCACATCGGCATAGGCTGCGGTTTCGGTCAGGAACAGTTCCTGTACCACCAAGAATTCCAGATGCTCCAGGGCTTTGCGGATGTGATTGGCATCGGGATCTGTGAGCACCGGATTTTCACCCAGAATGTACATCGCTTTAACTTTACCTTCATGGGCACCAGCAAACATCTCAGGAATCTTTAGGCCGATCTTGGTTGAAAGTTTGGCATTCCAAGCCTTTTCGAATTTGTCATGGACCGCTTCGATGGCCACATTCTGGTATCCTGAGTATACATTGGGCAGCGCGCCCATATCGCAGGCGCCCTGGACGTTGTTTTGACCGCGCATGGGACAGACCCCAGTTCCGGGACGTCCCAGGTGTCCGGTAAGCATGGCCAGATTGGCGCAGCTCATTACGTTCCTGGTTCCGCATATATGCTCAGTGATTCCCAGAGTATAAAAGATCATAGCTTTGGAGGTGGTGGCATATAATCTCGCAACCGCGTAAAGATCGTCAACCGCCAGTCCGGTCATTTCAGCGACTCTCTCCGGGGTGTATTCTGCTACCACTGCCTTGAGCTCCTCGTAGTTCTCGGTACGCTCCTCTATAAACTTCTTGTCTTCCAGGCCTTCTTTGATGATGATATGCATCAATCCGTTGAGAAGAGGAATATCTGTGCCAGGTTTTTGCCGCAGCCAGTAATCTGCCTCGTCTACCAGATCTATATGACGGGGATCGCAGACTAC
>CAZDND010000026.1:0-16776 GCA_964506825.1 uncultured Syntrophothermus sp. | reverse complement strand
AATGTAAAATGTATCCTGCATATCCCGGGCCGGATGGTCCGGGGGTACATTCAGCGCCTCAAAGTTATAATAATCGAGTTCCACCTCCGGACCCTCGAATATCTCGAAGCCGAAACCAATAAATATGTTTTCCAATTCCTCTTTGACCAGGAACAAAGGATGCTTACCCCCGTACACCATTGGCACTCCCGGCAGAGTCACGTCGATTTTTTCCTCCATAAGACGGGTTTCTAGCGCCTGGCTATTAAATTCCTGGACTTTGTCCTCAATCAATTTCTCAAGGCGATCCCGAAGCTGATTGGAGGCTTGCCCCACCACGCTTCTGTCTTCCGGATTCAGGTCCTTGAGGCTCCTGAGGATCGAGGTTATCTGCCCCTTGCGGCCCAGATACTCCACTCTCATTTCCTTGAGCTTCTCCAGATCCGCCGCGGCTTTGATCTGATCCACGGCCGCATCGCCCAGTTGCTGCAGCTTATTTAGCACCTGAAAAACCTCCCTATAAATAGTCAAAGCTTTCATCCTTCTGGGGACGAAAGCTTTCTTCCGCGGTACCACCCTGCTTAGCCAAACGGCTCACTTGGTCCTGATAACGGACAGGTTCCGGGCAGGCTTACTGTTAATTCAGCCCCCAACTCCCAGGTGAATTCACTTGCCTTCCTCCTGAGGTGCTTTCAGTCGCGGCACCGTCTCCCTGAAAGGTTCCCGGCAAACTACTGGTCCTGTTCATAGTCTTTATTGATACATGAACATTCTATACCAGAGATAATAGACTATTAGTCCTGAAGATTGAAAAAGGTCCCAAAATACTTCGGCGTGCTGGCTCATTCGCCGCTCACTCCTCCAATTTTGGTTTGATACTGATTATAGCATAAGCCCATAACCGGCACAACACAACCAGATTCGTCAGAATTTATGGACCCAAAAGCGCCGGTCTGACTGATGCAAGACCGGCGCTTCGCGTAAGATTATTATCCTATTCTATTTAGCCAGCTCTTTTTCCATCTCCTGGCGAATAACCTTTTTCTCGATCTTGCCCAAAGCGGTCATGGGGAAGGTTTCTTTGAAAACATACTCCCGGGGTATTTTGTAGGGAGCCAGATACTCCTTAAGGTATTCCTGAATGGCTTCTCCATCCAGGGTCACGCCGGGTTTTGGTATGATGTATGCGCGGCCGACTTCGCCCATTACCTTATGCGGCACCGGCAATAGAGCCACCATGGCTACTCCTGGGTAGCGAGATATTTGTTCTTCTACCTCCGCCGGATAAACATTTTCTCCGCCGGTGATGTACATCTCTTTGGAACGCCCCACCAGACGCAGGTCCCCGTTCGCATCAATAATACCCACATCTCCTGAATAGAGCCAACCTTCGGCATCAATAGCTGCCGCAGTAGCTTCAGGCATTTTGAAGTATTCCTTGATGACCGTGGGGCCGCGATAGGCGATTTCCCCCGCAGTTCCCTGGGGAACCTCTTTGCGCTGCGAATCCACCAGCTTCATCTGAAACTCTGGTGCCACCTTGCCAACGGTCATGTTGAGGTTTTCCACGCTGGCTCCGATATCAGTATAGGTAACCAGTCCGGACGTCTCGGTCAGGCCCAATGGATTGGTTACATAGGGAGTTACCTCCATCATTTTCTCCAGCATATCCTTGGGAGCCATGGCCCCTCCAGTCATGCAGAAACGGACAGCGGACAGATCGTAGTCCTTAAAGTTGGGTAGATTCATTTCCATGATAAACATGGTAGGAACTCCGGCCCACATGGTTACCCCATGCTTCTGCATCTGTTCCAGGGTAGTGACCGGGTGGAAGAAATCAATGACCACCTGCGTACACCCTGCCACGATGGGAGTTGCTCCCAATTCCGTGGCGCCGCTCACGTGGTTAACAGGAACATGATGCAGGAACCGGTCCGCAGGAGTCAACCCGGTAGGTGGTCCGAATTCGTCCGCCAGAACCAGCGACTGGCTGATAACGTTGCCGTTGGTCATCAAAGCCCCTTTAGGCTGCCCGGTGGTCCCCGAGGTATATACTATCAGCACCCCGTCATCAAACCCGGTGGCAGCTTCTCTTTCTGCCAAAACCTGATCAAACTCCGAGTAGTCACCGGCCATAATATCATCCCAGGATATAGCATTCTCCATCTCGGCAGGGCCACCAACCACCCAGACTCCCTTAACCGAAGGACTCTCGAGCATGGCCTTCTGTACTTTTTCCTGATAGTTGGGAACGTCCGCCCAGGAATATAGGGTCAGCACGTAGTCTGCCTCGGAGTTGTTCAGCACATATGCCATTTCATGAGGTGTGAAGCGGTTTCCCATCCCCACGATGATGGCCCCAACCATACTGGCCGCCATATAAAAGGTATAGAATTCGGGCCGGCCGTTCATTATATAACCGAGCCGGTCGCCCTTTTTAACCCCCGTTTTGATCAGAAACTTGGCGAACTGCTCAGTATTGGCAGCAAAATCACCATAGGACAGCTCCACATCCTTGTAGATGAACGCCGGGTGTTTGGGGTCTCTCTTGGCATGCATTTTCATGTAATCAGATAGTCTGGGCAGTGCCCCTTCCAGTCTTTTACCTGTCCGATTAGCCATCGATCGCGCCTCCCTCTGTTGTAATTGTGATACGATACCCCCACCACAACCGGATATCGTCTTGACTAAACCTTTCGACAACTGGCAGTCATTGTCCTGCTGTCCGGTATGCAAGCATCACCTGGCCCATCCTTTTTCCGGATCTGCAGGCATGCCAATATCCGAACATCATTTAGGTGATGCCCGATTACAGTTCCATAGGCGAATATCTTGGGTGGCCAGTTTGCTGAAGTTGGTTGGATAAAAGGAAGGATTATCGACGATGCACCCCGGGATCCAGTTTACGGATGGCTGCCCTGAGGTGCTGTGGGAGGGAAAACACACCGGTGATACGCTCTGTATATCACCGATTCCTCTGACGCCAGGCCTCATAGAGAACAATTCCGCAGGCCACGCCCACGTTCAAAGAATCCACTCCCGGATCAAGAGGGATACTGATGGTTTCATCAGCCGCTGCCCGCCATTCAGGAGAAAATCCCTGACCTTCATTGCCCATGACCAGTGCGGTACGGCCCGTAAGTTCTGCAGAGGAAAGCCCCTTGTTCCCGCCGGCATCGCACACCAAAAGGCGGTAGCCAGCCTGCTTCAGGGCAGCCAGGTATTCAAGCCCCACCCCCGAGTATATGGGCAGCTTGAAGGACGCACCCATGGATGCCCGGATCACTTTGGAATTGAAGGGATCTACCGTACCGGTCGTCAACAGCACCGCTTCGACCCCCAACCCCCAGGCAGTGCGCAGCATGGTACCCAGATTCCCCGGATCCTGAATGCCGGCCAGGATCAGGAGCAGTCCTGAAAATTCCCCGGGAGCTGGCATTACTTCCGAAGGCTGACGGCAAATTGCCCAGATTCCCTGGCTGGTTTCAGTCTGAGCCAGATGAGCCACCAGATGGTCGGAAACGACCACTAGGTTTATGCCTTCATCGGCCCATTGGACCACCGCGGAAGCCATCGTTTCGCTGACCAGCACCATTTCCAGCAGGTTGACGCAGGACACCGCTTCCCCCACCAATTTAAGACCTTCCACTATGAAAAGGCCCGATTTTCCCCGACCTTTGCGGTCGTGAAGGCTCCGGGCCAACTTGATGAACTGATTGTCGGCCGAACTAATGACCGATGCCCCTACATCAGAGCGAATTTGTCCAGATCCAGGGTGTTTCCTATACATATCAATATGTCACCCGTTTTCAAGAATTCTTCTCCCGGAGGAGATATATTAAGGTTTTCGCCTCTTTTTATGGCGATTACATTAACCCCGTACTTTACTCTCAAGTCTGCCCCTTTAAGGCTTTTCCCCACCAGGGGTTCCGGCACTATCACCTCGGACAGGCTGTGCTTATCTGATATCTCAATATAATCGAGCAGATTGGTACTGGTCAGGTAATGGGCCACCCTCTCCCCCATGTCCCGCTCAGGATAGATTATCTTATCGGCACCCAACCTCTCCAACAGCCTTCCATGCCGGTCATTGATAGCTTTGGCGACCACCTTTTTTACTCCCAGCTCCTTGAGGATCATGCATATAAGAATGCTGGCTTCAATGTCATTGCCGATGGCAACCACCGCCACATCGGAATTGCGCACCCCCAAGCTCTCCAGGACCTTGCCCTCCTGGGCGTCGGCTATGACCCCGTAGGTAACTTCGTCTTTCATTTCATCGACTACCTCTTCACGGCTATCTATGGCCATAACCTCGTTGCCCATGTGATAAAGCGTACGAGCAATGCTGCTCCCAAACCTACCCAGCCCAATCACCACGAACTGTTTCTTTTTCAAGCGGACCGCCTCCTAGCCAATAATCACTTTATCCCGGGGATATTTGACCTTTGCGACGCCGACCTTCCTCTCCAAAAGCGCCAGGGCCAGGGTCAGAGGTCCCAGACGTCCAAAAAACATGAGACATATGATGACGATTTTTCCGCCTACCGATAATTGCGAGGTGATCCCCAGACTTAGACCCACCGTACCCAGGGCCGAAAATGTTTCGAACAAGAGGGCCATCAGATCATGGGAGTCTGCCAAACTGAATAACACCATGCCCAGAAATAAAACTGCTATCGACATAACTGTCACCGTATAAGCCAGGGAGATCGATTCCTGATCAATAGTGCGGTGAAATGCCACCACATCTTTTTTTCCCTGGAGTCGAGCTTTGGTAGCCAAGACTATGACTGAAAAAGTGGTGGTTTTAATCCCTCCCCCGGTTCCGCCGGGACAGGCTCCAACGAACATCATAAACATCATCAGGATCAGCGAACTGGGCATAGCCTGATTTAGATTAACCGTCGAAAAACCAGCAGTTCTGGAAACTACTCCCATAAACAACGCGTTCACCATCCGGTCAAATGCTCCCATCCCATGAAAGGCGGTCACCGTTTCGAAGAGAAAGAAAAAGGCTCCTCCCAACAACACAAATCCACCGGTGCTTATCAAGGCTATCTTAGTGTGCAAGGACAAATGCTGCCATTTACGGTGTGTACGCAGATCAAGAATGACCGGGAATCCAAGCCCGCCTATAACCACCAGCAGGGCCACTATTGCCAGGACCCATTGATTGGCCTGAAACGGAGCCAAGCTGCTAACCCCCGAAAATTCTGCCCCAAAAAGGTCGATGCCGGCATTGCAGAAGGCGGAAACCGCATGAAATATCCCATACCAGAGAGCCTCGAGGGGTGGAAAATACTTTAAGAAGGCTATAGTTAGAGCAAGTGCTCCCACCAGCTCAAAAGCAAAGGTCATCATGATGATGGACCTTACCATGGAAACAACCCCGCCAAGATTATCCCTATTCAGGGCATGTTTCATTATAACTCGCTCTCTCAGCCCAATCCTCTTGCCCAAGAGCAAGGCATATAATGAAGTAGCGGTAATTATTCCCAATCCACCAATTTGGATTAGTCCGAGGATGATAACATGCCCTGCCGGGGAATAGAAGGTCCCAGTATCAACCACCATTAATCCCGTGACACACACTGCACTGGTTGCAGTAAAAAGCGAATCTATCAAGTTGGGAAAATCACCGGATGCCACAGCAACAGGCAGCGACAACAAGATGGTGCCCAGCAGGATCATCAAGGCAAATCCCATCACGATCAGCTGAGGCGGCGGTATCTGCTTCTTTGGCTTCATTTTTTTCAACATCTCTGGACCCCACAATCCAAATAGAAAAGAAAAACAGTGCATACACACCGTTTTCTTTTTAATACCAGACGCGCAGTCAGGCTATGCTTTCTCCCTGGTCATTCAGCCAGTTATCAATCCCTTACAGATTATTCCTGGCTAAACTGACCAGATCCGAGAAACCCTGGGGATCGCTGATGGCCATATCCGCCAGCACCTTGCGGTTGATTTCTACCCCGGCTACCTTTAAACCGCAAATCATCCGGCTATAGGTCATACCGTTGTTCCGGGCTGCTGCATTGATACGGGCGATCCATAGTTTCCGGAATTCGCGCTTTTTCAGTTTCCTATGCATATATGCATATTTGCCGCTCATCATAACCTGTTGGTTGGCTACCCGGTAGAGCTTGGACTTGCTGCCGCGATACCCTTTAGCCAGCTTCAGGATCTTATTATGTCTTCTCCGAACCGTAGTTCCGCGTTTTACTCTTGCCATGAAAGGGAAACCTCCTAATTCTTAATAAGGGATCAGTTTTGATACTTTGGCTGCATCTGCTACGCTGACATAGGTACCCTGACGCAGTCCTCTTTTACGCTTGCGGGACTTGCTGGATGCCAGATGGCCATGATAAGCCTTGTCCCTCTTTATTTTGTCTCCCCCGGTTTTTCTGAATCTCTTTGCCGCACCTCGGTGCGTCTTCATCTTAGGCATTTATGAGTATCCTCCTTTAAACTGCAGTGTTTGCGGTACTTTCACTCTTGGCAACATCAACTCTAGGGCTCAGGAACATCACCATATTACGCCCCTCAACCTTGGGGTCTCTTTCTACCAGCGCAATATCGGCCAAATCCAAGGCAAGTTTGTCACACAAGTCCTTACCCAGATCAGCATGGGAAATCTCGCGGCCCTTAAACATGATGGTCACCTTGACCTTATCGCCGCCCTCCAGGAATTTCCGGGCATTTTTTGATTTAACCTCAAAATCATGCTCTTCGATCCGGGTGCGCATTTTGACCTCTTTGACCGTAATTACTTTTTGTTTTTTGCGGGCTTCCTTGTCGCGTTTGCTCTGTTCATAACGGAATTTTCCATAATCCATCAAGCGGCAAACGGGCGGTTTGGCTCCCGGGGCTATCTCCACCAGGTCCAGCCCTTTTTCAACGGCCATCTGCAGGGCGTCGCGAACCGGTACAATCCCGGCCTGTTCCTGATTCTCATCAATCAGTCTGACTTCCCGTACCCTGATTTCCTCGTTGATTCTCCACTCCTTGCTAATAAACAATCCACCTCCAAAAAAATAAAGAGCGGGACACAGCCCCGCCTATAAACGAAGAAACGACTTCGCAGAAAAATGGTCTACCCTCTAAGCTTGCGCGTAGGGTGAGAAGCGTGGGGCCTCTACTTGCCAATATTAAATTCACTAAAGTTAAGGTTAACATAGGGGTCTGGCTGGTGTCAACCTCGCTTCCCCGAGCGATTGCGGTTGGTAGTTGATGCCGCCGGGCAGCCGTCGCCAATCAATCATCCAGGAACTGGCTTCCCAATATCAGCTCCGGCGCTCCTTGATTTCCTGGATCAGTTCGGTCAGGAATTCTTCCATCCCCCGAGCGCCCAGATCCCCATCTTTCCTGTGGCGTACCGACACCATACCCGTTTCCATCTCTTTATCGCCTATAACGAGTAGATACGGGATCTTCTGCATCTGTCCTTCCCGGATCTTATAGCCCATCTTCTCGCTGCGTTTATCCACGTCAGCACGGATCCCAGCCTTTTTCAACCGGAGAATCAAGTCCTCCGCATATTCATGCTGCCGTTCGGTGATCGGTATCACCCTGGCCTGTACCGGAGCCATCCAGGCCGGAAACGCCCCGGCATAATGCTCGATCAGGATTCCCAGGAACCGTTCCATGCTGCCAAATACCACCCGATGGATCATTACCGGACGGTGTTTCTCACCATCCTCGCCTACATAGGTCAGTTCAAACCTCTCTGGCATCTGGAAATCCAGTTGAATCGTCCCGCACTGCCAGGTCCGATCCAGGGAATCGCGCAGGTGGAAGTCGATCTTGGGTCCGTAAAACGCTCCGTCCCCTTCGTTTATCTTGAAATCTATGCCCTTCTCTTCCAAGGCTTGTTTCAGGGCATTGGTAGCCGTATCCCAATCTTCGTCAGAACCCATGGCATTTTCAGGTTTGGTGGAAAGCTCCACATGATAAGGGAACCCGAATTTGGTATAGACTTTGTCCACCAGGTCGATCACACCTTTGATCTCGGCGATGATCTGCTCCGGCAGCATAAATATGTGGGCGTCGTCCTGAGTGAACGCCCGTACCCTCATCAAACCGTGGAGGGCTCCGGACATTTCATGCCGGTGAACCAATCCCATCTCGGCCATCCGGATGGGCATTTCCCGGTAACTGTGCATATTTTGTTTATAGACCAGCATGGCCCCCGGGCAATTCATAGGCTTGACCGAATAATCACCCTCGTCGATTTCCGTGAAATACATGTTCTCCTTGTAATGGTCCCAATGTCCCGAGCGTTCCCAAAGGGCGCGGTCCAGAATAATCGGCGTCCGTATTTCGCTATAATCAGCCTCATCATGCACATCGCGCCAGTACTTTTCCAGTTCGTTGCGGACTATCATCCCCTTGGGCAAAAAGAATGGGAATCCCGGACCTTCGTCCAAAAGCACGAACAGCCCCAGCTCACGGCCCAGCTTGCGGTGATCCCTCTTCTTGGCCTCTTCCAATTTGTACAGATGGTCTTCCAGTTGGTCCTTCTTGAAAAACGAAGTCCCGTAGATGCGCTGCAGCATCTTGTTGTTCTCGTCGCCGCGCCAATAAGCCCCGGCTAGATTCATCAGTTTAAAACTCTTGACCTTGCCGGTGCTTGGCAGATGCGGCCCAGCGCAGAGGTCCACGAAATCTCCCTGGCCGTAAACACTGATGACTGCATCCTCGGGAAGGTTTTCGATCAACTCCACCTTGTATATTTCACCCAAGTCCCTGAACATTTCTATAGCTTGGTTCCGGCTCATTTCCCGGCGTTCCAGGGGCAGATCTTCCTTAATAATGCGAGCCATCTCATCCTCGATGGCCGCCAGTTCATCCGGACCCAAGGTTTCTGGAAAATCAAAGTCGTAATAAAACCCTTTTTCTATGGACGGGCCTATGGCCAAAACCACCCCAGGATAAAGCCGTTTGATGGCCTGAGCCATAATATGGGAGGTAGTATGCCGGTAAACATCCAGGCATTCGGGATCTGACGCCGTCAGGATCTCCAGGAGGCCATCTGTTTCCACCTGGCGTCCGACATCGACCAGGCTCCCGTTGAACCTGGCCGCCAGAGCTTCTTTGGCCAGTCGGGGGCTTATGCTCCCAGCGATCTCCCTGATGGTAGATCCTTCCGGAAACTCGCGCACCGACCCATCTTTCAAACTAATATTCATGCAAATACCCTCCTATTCGAAATCCTGGCTGCAGGCCCTCTAAGGAATCAATATCAACCAGCCTACCTGCACCAGGCCAATGAGAAATCCCAGTACCCCGCCCATCAATTCAATCCCCTTCAATTCCCGGGCAGCGACTTCCTTGACCAGTTTTTCCAACTCTGCCACTTCGAAAGCCAGCAGGCGATCCCTGACGATCTCCTGGACCTTGATCTCCGAGGTCAAATGTTCCCCCGCCGATCTCACCACCTGCCCCGTCATCGTCCGGGCCTCCTTCATCAGCATGCCGTAGAGTGCATCAGCCAGGCTCCGGCTCAGGTTTGGAGGTATTATCCGCGGAATCGCCTCCTCAATCCGGCTTCTGGCCCGCTCGGAAATGAGTGACAGCATCTTTTCCTGCATTTCCGGGGAACTGACCAGTTCTACCATATCATTGACCGATATCAATTCCCGTTCCACGATTTCGCCAACTTTAGTGGCAATTTCATCCTGCCGACGCGGGATCAGTCCCTGGAATTCCATCCCCAGCACCGAAACCGCCTCCCGGGGATAAAACAACATCTTGATTGCCACCACATTGGTCAGGTAGCCAATAAACGCGCTAATGACCGGAATCATTATCAAACGGGTCAAAATACCACCCTCTAATCCCTACCGTACCCTAAGAATATAACAAATTCTCGTTTTACCTGCAATTATCCACAGGCAAGCAATTCTGCATCAGTTTCGGCTTGCCGGACTGAAGTCGGTACCATCCACTGACATGGCGACCGCCCTAAACCGCCAACAGCAAACTCAAACAAGAGAACCGTCCCCTTGTTTGACCATAGCTAGAGAAATCAAAGATTTCATGTTTGGCGGACTATCATCATTAATCCACCTTCGTAAAGAATCTTCAACCTTCAGTCCAAAATTCTCTTCTCTATATGAGCAGGTATTCCAGCGACGGTTGTTGAAGCAATATTCGGTTTGGAATAAAGATTGCAAATTTTTGTGATTATACGACAGTTCATATGAGAATCATTATTCTTCTATGCTTTGGGCTCCAGAGGAAGTCACCCATCCCTGGTTAAAATATCATCAATAATTTCGGATCAGATCCTAAAATTATAAGGAGGAGGTGGAACCAGGACTTCAAGTCGTACCCAGTACGCGAAAACAAATATATTCTATTGGAGGTAATGAAACATGGCATCGGTTTATGACAGTAAGTTCTGGCTGAAAAGTTATCATTGGAAAACGCCTGAAACAACCAAATATCCCAAAACCCCAGCTTATTACATTTTTCGTGATACTACCTTATACTACCCCAACAAGGCTGCTACTTGGTTCTACGGAGCTGAAATCAGCTTCCATGATCTTTATCAGATGGTTTGTCATCTCTCAAATATTTTCGTGGATAAAGGAATTCAAAAGGGTGATCGGATCGGTTTGCTCATGCCCAACTGCCCTCAGTTTGTAATTGCCTACTGGGCGACTCTGATGTCCGGGGCGATTGTTGTCAACCTAAACCCCTTGTATACCGAAGACGAACTCAGGTTCCTGTTTGAAGATGCAGACATGAGCTGCCTCATAACCTATGACGCTCTGGTTCCGGTCGTAAAGAAGGTAAATCAGGATGCGAAAATTCCCAACATAATCATTACGAAATTGTCAGATTTCATGCTCAACCCCACCATCAGCACTCCTGCGGAGCTCGGGCTTGAAGAAGGCTGGCTGCATTTTTCGCAGATCCTCGAAACCGACCGCAGATGGGCTCCCCCGGTTATCGATATTGAATGGGATGATCCCGCAGTAATCCAGTACACCGGCGGGACCACCGGCGTTCCCAAGGGTGCGGTCCTGACCCAACGAAATATTACCGCAGGATCGATGAATGTCGTTAACTGGACCCGTGACATGGCGGATCGAGGCTACATGGAGGACAAACGTGTACTGTGCGTTCTGCCTTTCTCCCATGTATATGGCGAAGTCTGCTGCATTTGCTACGGTGCTTTTGCACCCGCCACAATGGTAATCCTACCCAGGTTCGATATAAATGAGATATTTGACACTATCGAACAATTTGATTTGTGGTCATATTGGCCGGCAGTTCCCACCATGCTCCAAGCGCTGTTTTATAACCCCAGAATGTCGGAAATTGACTGGCATGATAAGTTCGTTTACTGTGGAACCGGTGCGGCCCCGGCCCCATTGGCACTGATCCATAAATGCCGTGTAAACGATTTTAACTTCTATGAAGGATATGGGATGAGCGAAACCACGGCTCTGGCATTGAGTACCCCGCACTGCAAGCTGAAACCGGGGAGCTGCGGTGTTCCCTATATTGATGTGGATATGCGCATAGTAGACGAAGATGGCAATGATGTCCCCATCGGACAACCAGGGGAGATTTGGATGAAGAGTCCCTATGTGATGAAGGAGTACTGGAGAAAACCAGAAGAAACAGCTATCGTGTTCACAGAGGACGGTTGGCTGAAAACGGGCGATGTAGCCTATATGGACGAAGACGGTTATGTGTTTATAGTTGACCGGACCAAAGACATGATCATTGCCGGCGGCTTTAACATATATCCCCGCGACGTAGACGAAGTCCTGCTAAAACACCCGAAAGTGGCCGATGCCATGACAATCGGCATTCCCGACGAATATCGCGGTGAAAATGTAAAAGCTTTCATCTTCCTGAAACCGGACGTCGAAAACGCTACGGCTGAAGAAATGATCGCCTTCTGCCGCGAACATCTGGCAGCCTACAAAGTCCCGCGCCTGATAGAGTTTCGTACGGAACCACTTCCCAGAACGGCAACTGGAAAAGCACTGCGCAGGATTCTGCGTGACGAAGAGATTGCCAAGACCAAGTAAGTATTCCTTCAGGCCGCGTAACCACTGTCGATGCGCTACCAGGGGACCCAAGAATTCATTTTTTATGGCACTTAAACACCAGCGCCCCTTGCAAATAAACGACCGGAATCATTGTGATTCCGGTCGTTTTCGCCCTTTGAGCTTCTTCCTCCTCCGAGATCCTGCCCATTATCTTGCCGGCTCCGACTTGTGGAGATCATCTCCCCAAACAAGGGGACGGTTCTCTTGTTTGAGCCGACAACTTTTTGACCACCTTTTTTGCGATAAAACAGACTAAATTTTTACAACATAAACCTAACAAGGCCAATAAAAAAGCCTCAAAGTTTGTGCTTCGAGGCCATAATTGCTGGTGCGCGGTACAAGATTCGAACTTGTGGCCCCCTCCGCGTCAGGGAGGTGCTCTTCCTCTGAGCCAACCGCGCAATTTAAAGCTTGTTCAATTTGTGGTGGACCTAAACATCGATTTTCTGAAACCGATGCCATAACTGACCCTTTTTATGATAGCACGAATTATGAAAAAATCAAGTTCCTGAAACCCATCGGTCCAGTTTTCCAGTCGCAGTTCCGGCCAGCCCTATCTTATTCAGCGCTGTCCACGGAGTTCTGGGTCAAACTTCTCGCCACAAAATCCACTCCGGGATCGTAGTTGGGATAATAATCCCCTATGGGCTCATAGACGGCAACGGGAGGAACGCTCTCGCTGATGCTGGATATCCTGTAGCCGACTGTAATCCCGATGTGACCATCCTCCATGCGAGCATAAAAGATCTCCCCCGCCTCACCTTTAAAAGCCGAGGAAAAAAGTAGCTCGGTCGTGTAGAAGTTCCCGCCCAAGGCAGGCTCCACGGGTATCTCAATCTCTTCCATGGACATAAAATCGCTCATTACAGCTGCCTGACTGACTGCCGGAGGTATCTCTTCTACGACTGTTTGCTGTTGATTGTATAGGTAAAACACCCCACACAGAAGTGCCGCAATGAAGATCCACAAACAAACTCGGGGATTTCTTCTTCTTTCCATATCAACACATCCTCTCAAGCATCCTGAGCCTAGTATACATCATTAGGCACCTGGCGGGAAAACCAGCTCTCGGATCCGAAAAAAAGGCTGCCTTCGTTGTGAGGGCAGCCTTGGTTCATTCATTCACCAATTTTAGATGTCCATTTTTCCCATGATGTCGAGAACCATGCTAAGGAATCCTTTCAGATCCTCTTTTTCATTGATCCCCGCCTTGAACCCAACCTCGGGAAATCGGCCCCGCGAATTAACCTTGAGGGATACTCGATAATAGGGTTCCCGGTCCTCGTCTTCGGAATCCCAATCATCAAACATCTCCGGCTCTTCGGAGTCCAGTTCGAGATCCATCAGTGGCATGGAAAGACCAGAGTCCCCATCCCAGTCATAATCCTTCATGATTTCGGTTGCGATCCACATTATGTCCGCCCGCTTCATATTCAGTTCCTGTCCCAAACGAACAATTTCGTTGGCGACCGGGGTGATCTTCAAAAGATCCGAAAGGTTCACCGGATCCCCTTTTTCCCATTTGTCCCTCATCTTTCCCACCTCCAAATCAAAAACATTCCGTTTCCAGTGTCTAAGTATACCCGATACCAATTCCAATGTCCACCAAGCAATGGAGTACGGAAAAACCTACCATCTGGGGCTGATCAAGATTAATTTTTATATTCTTAATATAGATTAGTTCGTTACCAAATCTCCCAAACCTTCCTCTGAAAAGCGGGAACATTTAGTAATCAACTCCTCCCCGATCACCGGACACGGAATCTGGCCCTCAGCCCTGTGGTTGCAGTCGAAAAAACGATCTCAGGTGTTGCCGGCAAATTTCCATACCTCGTAATTGGATGGCCAAGGAAACAGGAAAACCAGTAGCGGGGCAGGATTGGCGGCAACCTCCGTCCGCCTGCCGATTTGCAAGAAACACAAAGCAGACCCGGGAAATTAACCCCGCGCCTGCTGGATTCATCATCAGTGAGTACCCGCCTCAGAGCGGCAGGGTGCTGTATACCAGAATCAGGTCATCTCCCTGCCAGTTGTATACGAACAGCTCCGCCAGGATCTGCTCCGTCTGATCCTTTAATCTTTCCCGTTCCTCTTCGGTAGCAGCCTCTGGATAGTCGATCTCGAATAGGTGCACCGGCGCCTGCTGCCAGCATAGGAGCTTGAGTTCCTTGATGCCTTCTTCAAGGAATTCAAGCTCATCTACCCGCACCGAAAACGGCGTGCGCCGATACGGATTTTCTGCCAAATGCTTCTGAATACGGTTCAAGAAATTGAGCAGGCTCTGCTCCTGCTCCGGAGTAAGCATATACTGAAACAAAATATCGTACAAAGACTGGGTTACCACCAGCTTGGTCAGCGGCGGCATCAAAAGATGGTCTTCTTTGCCGATAAACCTCATCCCGAACAAACCTTGCATGTCTACCTCAACAACCTTTCACATTATCCACCAGACCGGGATCCATTTCATACCTAATTATGCCCCGGCCGGCACCAAACTCCAATGTCATTCTAACAAATAGCCCAAATAAATCCCATAGCAAATGCAGCAACTCTCTGAATAGGATATCATTTAAGATACCGACCAATCTTCAGGGATGCATCCCGGCCGTCGGCAGGCAGCCGGGCTGGTATCCCGATGGCGCTCCTTGGGCTGCCCGAATCGGAGATGATCATAGCCTGGTATTGGTTTAGAATGGCAACCAAATAGTTACAGCAGCAACATCCTTCGAGATTCATTATTCTAGCCCCCCGGCGAACCATGCTTCGGACCACATCTATGACAGGAGGATTAATGATGTCCAAACCCACTTACGATGATTTCACGGAAATGCTGGACACGGTCATAAATCGCATTCCCCCTAGGTTCTGCGCTAGTTTGTCCGGCGGCTTCAATGTCCAGAAGAAAAAGCAGCGCGACGGTGATTATTTCATCCTGGGTGAATACGTTGAAGGGGGCCACCTGGGCAGCTTCATAGTATTCTATTACGGTTCCTTTGTGGAGGTAATGGGAGATGACCCCCGGGAAGCCTGGGAAACCGAGATTTTGGATACCGTATTACATGAACTGCAGCACCATCTGGAATCCCTGGCCGGCCGGGACGATCTGGCCCGCAGGGAAATCGCTGAATTAGCTAAAGCTCTCGGCCACAAGCGGTGATATCGGTCCGCCGCCTCAGATATAGAAGGCCATAAGTGATCCGCACCCTGAGGCGATCTATCCCCAAGTAAGTTAGCTCCATAGGCGTCAAGTATGCTTGACAAACCATGTTCCCTGCTGTTAACATACTTGTAACTCTTTGCACTGCAGGTGAATATACAGTACAAACTGAGCAGGCGATGAACCGATAATGGTTCATGGGGCCGGGCCTTCAATGGCAGCAGATGAAAGCGCTACATCTGTGGGACAGTAAAATGTTCCACAGATTTTTTTCGGCCCATTTTGATGCCCTAAAGATTTTAATACAAGGAGGTTCTGGCAATGAGCTCCTGGGACCGGCGCATGAAAGTTGCACTATTGTCAATTATTTCTAACACCATATTGATCATTCTAAAGGTAATCGCCGGGGTTTTGAGCGGTTCGGTAAGTATCATCTCCGAAGCCATCCACTCCGCTATGGATCTGATGGCTTCCTTCATAGCATTTTTCTCCGTCCGACAGTCCACAAAGCCGGCTGACAAGGACCACCCCTATGGACACGGCAAAATTGAAAGCATCTCCTGCATCGCTGAAGGATTACTGATCTTTGTGGCCGCCGGATTGATTATCAGGGAAGCTCTGCATAAAATCCAGGCGCCCTCAGAAATCGAACAGGCCGGGATAGCCATCACAGTGATGATTGTTGCTTCGATAGTGAATCTTTTGGTATCCAGAAAACTGTACCAGGTGGCACGGGAGGAGGACTCATTGGCTTTGGAGGCAGACGCCCTGCACCTCAAAACCGACGTCTACACATCCTTGGGGGTAGCCATAGGCCTGGTATTGATGAAAGCCACCGGCTTATACATACTTGATCCGATCGTCGCCATTTTGGTAGCCTTGCTGATAGTCAAAGAAGCGTGGGACCTGTGCCGGCACGCCATCGACAACCTGCTGGACATCAAACTGACTGACGAGGAGGAAGCCAAGATAGCCTTGATCATCAGCAGACATAACGATAAGTTCCAGGATTTTCACAAGCTCAAGACCCGAAAATCAGGCAACATGAAGCATATAGATTTCCATATAACGGTGGATGGTCGGCTGACCGTGGAGGAATGCCATGCAATCATCGCCAGCCTTAAGAAGGACATGTGGGAGGAATTCAAGAATACCCGGGTAAGTGTCCACGTTGATCCTTTTAGGGAACCGGAGCCTGATCAGCCCATGAAACTAGGAGGACCCAACATCTGAAACCGCCCCGCCATCCATCCAGAGTCATAAAATAGAACTGCCTGCTGGACATCGGTGCGCAAGATTTTTAGCTCGGAGGCTGCACGGCCAGCAATGATCCTCACAGGTCGAACGGTATCGTTTCGTGTCCGGATTCGACTGATTTGATGAGTTGCGATATTTTGCCCTCGGCCTTGGTCAGTTCCTCCTGGCAGCGGCGGAAAAGGACAATCCCTTCTTCAAAAAGCTTGAGGGAGTCCTTGAGGGGTAACTCTCCATCCTCAAGCTGCCGCAAAATCTCCTGCAGACGATCAAAATCCTTTTCAAAACTCATAACACCCAATCTCCTGT